>NZ_FJUR01000006.1 GCF_900067135.1 Rhizobium sp. 9140
AATTCCATGTCGACCACGCATCGGTCAGGAACGATGTTGACCTGCCGGCCGCCAGTCATCACCCCGACATGGACGGTGGTATATTCGATGTCGAAGCCCTGCATGAACGGCCCCCGGCGGGCTATTTCCGCTTGTGCCGCAGTGACGGAGGTCACCAGCTCCGCGGCATAGGCGACCGCGTTCACCGCCGTCGGCGCCCGGCTTGAATGCGCAGCCTGCCCGGTGAAGGTCAGCCGGAAAGTGCGGTTGCCCTTGTGCGCCAGCCCGACGTCCATCATCGTTGGCTCGCCGACGATGCAGAGATCCGGTCGTATCGCGCGGCGATTAAGATCGCTGATGATGTCATGAACGCCCAGGCAGCCCAGTTCCTCGTCATAGGAGAGAGCGAGTAAAATCGGCTTGCGCAGATCCGCGTGCTGCGATCTCCGGCAGACAGGCGAGCACGCAGGCGACGAAACCCTTCATGTCGGCCGAGCCGCGCCCGAAAAAGGCGGTCGTCGACACGAGTCAATTCGAAGGGCGACGTCGACCATGCCTGCCCATCGACCGGCACCACATCCGAATGAACCTGACAGGATCAGACCGCCATCCACATCCGGCCCGAGTCGCGCGACAAGGTTCGCCTTTAGCCCGTCCTCCGAGGGCAGACGCCATGTGTGTGCCCCGTGGGCGTGAAGACAGGACTCGACGTAGTCGACGAGGTCCAGGTTGGACCGGTCGCTGACTGTATTGAAGCCGACGAGGTCACCAAGGATCCTGATGGAATTGTCACGACGGGTCGACCGGTCGCCTGCGGTTACGGTCACTGTCACGGGCGGATGACTGCCTTGCCGTCAACGATCTCGACGGCGGTCCCGTAGCGCTCCGACAGCTTAGCGACGCGTTCGAGGATCATCTGGCCGGCAGGTGTCCCCCGACCATCACCGGGAGGCCGTCAGACTGGCACTCGGTCGGAATGAGGGTGATGGCGCGCACGCCGTCGCGTCCGATCTCGAGCTCCGCGACAACGGACCAGGGATCTATGTCCTCGAAGATTTCCAGCTGCCTCGGCGTCGCGTTGATGCGATCCTGCTGTGCCACGTTGTTGCCAAGACTGTAGATGACGGGCTTGCCGTCGATTATCTCGATCGCGGTCGGGCTGTGGCCGTGATTGCCGAGGATCATGTCGGCCCCAGCCTCGATGATCTGGTGGGCAAGCGGCCGCTGGTAGGTCGCCAGTGGCGTGCCCCTGCCATAACCCCAGTGCATGCTGACGATGGTCACGTCCGTCTCGGCCTTCAGCCGGCGAATCGCCTGGACGAGCAACTCGACGTCTTCCGGCTCCGCATAGCTTTCCATCTTGATCGGCGCGCCGGGCTCGATCATCATGCCGATCGGATCGAGCGCGGCGAGCTGGCGGACGCGGACGGCCGCAATGCCGGGACGGTCGGGTAGCACGGCGTAGTAGGGCGGCACCAAGCACGAGGCCGCCAAGATGCCGACCTTGATCCCGTTAACATCGCGCACGAATGGCCGCCAAGCGTCTTCGGGGGTGCGTCCGCCGCCGACCGGCTCGACGCCACCCTCCCGCAGATTGTCGAGCGTGTCGAGAAATGCATCCGGCCCGTAGTCCCATGTGTGGTTGGTCGCAACCGTCATCACATTGAACCCGGCCTTGCAGAGATCGCGCCCGACCTGGGGCGGCACGAGATAGGCGATGGTCGAGTCCGTTCTGAAGCCGCGCGTCGAGAACTGCACCTCGCACGATCCCCACACCAGATCTCCTTTCGCCATATCGGCCATCAGCCGCGTGAAGCCGTCGGAGTTAACCGCGTCTTCGCCGAAGAGGGGATGACGGATGACGATGTCGCCAGCCGCGGTCATTAGAAAGCTGTCAGACATGCGGTGTGATTCCTTAGGGTTTCAGAGGAAGACGCTGGTCATGCTCGGGAAGACGATCAGCAGCGCAAGCATCACGAACATCGCCAGGACGAAGGGCAGCGTTCCGACGATTACGTCGCCAATGCCACCCGTCGGCCGGATACCCTGGACGACGTAGAGGTTGATGCCGATCGGCGGCGTGATCATCGCCAGTTCGACTAGGATCATCATCACGACGCCATACCAGATCGGGTCGAAGCCGGCCGCGAAGACGATCGGCGCGATGATCGGGATCGTCGCGATCATCATCGACAGCGTCTCCATGAAGCAGCCGAGGATGACGTAGAAGACGATGACGGCGAACAGGGTCCACATCGGCGACAGTCCGAGATCGGACATGAACGCAGTGATGGAGCTCGAAAGTCCGACGCCGGACAGAACGAAATTGAGGAAGTAGGCGAACACGATGATCAACATGATCATGCCAGTCGTGCGCATGGTGTTTTCGAAGGCGCTCAGCAGGACAGCAGGTTGCAGTTTGCGTCGCGTCGCTGCGAGGACCAGCACGGCGAGAACGCCCAGCGCTGCCGACTCGGTTGGCGTCGCGATGCCAGCATAGATCGATCCGATAATGACGAAACAGATGATGAGCGGCGGCACAAGGTGTTTCAGCGACGCAAAGCGCTCAGCCCATGTCGCGGTGATGCGGACTTCCTTGTCTCTGGAAAGGAGGCTGCGGATCACGATCGTCCCGGCGAACATCGCAGCCATGATCAGGCCCGGCACGATCGCCGCCATGTACAGCTGTGGGATCGAGGAGTTGGTCAGCACGCCGTAGATGATCATGTTGATCGACGGCGGGATTAGGATGCCGAGCGTCCCACCGGCCGCGATCGAGCCGAGGAATAGTTTCTCATCATACCCGTATTTCCTCTGCTGCGGGATCGCAAGCGTACCGATCGTCGCCGCAGTGGCGACGCTTGAACCGGACGTCGCCGAGAACATGGTGCAGGACGCGACATTGGCGTGCATCAGGCCGCCCGGCAGCCACGACACCCATTTGCTGAGCGCGGTGTACATCTCTTCTGCAATGCCGGTGCGCAGAAAGAGTTCGCCCAGCAGGATGTAGAGCGGGACCGCCAGCAGCGTGTATTCGGTAAATGCCCCCCAGCTGATCTCGCCCAGCGCCCGCCAGAGCGGGATGTCGGTGAAGATGAAATTGAGCGACAGGCCGAGCAAGCCCATCACTGCCGCCACCGGAATGGCGAGGAAAACGAGGACCATCAGGCCCACGAAAGCGAATGCGATCATTGTTGACTCCAGGCGTCCGGTTCAGGACTCAGGTGCGGATCTCGTCGTCGATCTCTTCGTCGATTGTCTTGATCCCGGAGAGCGCGGCGACCTGCCTGTGCTGGCTCGTGAGGAACAGGTAGAATATCCGGGCCAGCAGATAGGCCTGGACGAGCAGGAAGAAGCCGAGGCCGGCCGTCCAGATTGATTGCGGTATCCAGAGCGTGACGCCGAGCGGCGTGTTGGACCGGGAACCAAGTTCGAAGGAAGTCGACGTGGTCATTAAGGCCTGCTGGAACAGCAGAGTGGTAACGGCGATGAGACCTGCCAGAGCCAGGATGTCCAGCGCGGCCCGCTTGCTGGACGACAGCTTCGCATAGACTAAGTCGATGCGGATATGCGCGCGGTGTAGCAGCGTGAAGGCGAGCGACCAAGCCACGCCGATCGCGAAGATGTAGGATGAAATCTCGTCAACGCCGCCGAAGGAATGCTGGAACAGGCTGCGCATCAGCACTTCTAACCCGACAAGCAGGGCGGACAGCAGAAGCAGCCCACCTGAGATCCAGACAGACCAGCGGGAAACCGACCGGAGCAGCGTGAGCATGGAATGATCCGTGATTGAGGGAAGGGGCGAAGGCGGCGCGGCCGCCTTTGCTGATTGCTTCGCAAGCCTTACTGGCCAGCCTTAATGCCAATCACCGTGCCGACCGACGCGTTCCAGTCGGTCAGGCAGTCGGCGCCGCAGCGCTCGCCAAAGCGCGGCAGTACGACCTCGCTGACGAGGCGCGAACGCTCCGCCGCGTCGCCCTCGGCCAGCGGCACTAGGGTCATCGCGCCCTTCTTGCCGAAGGTGCAATCGCCGCCGGTGGCGCAGGTGAGGCCCTCGGTCGTCCGCTTGTCCGCGGCCGCCCAGATATCGTCCTCCAGCTTGACGAACTCGGCCGTCAGCAGCGTCTGGATCGACGGGTCGAGCTTGTTCCAGGCATTGGTGTTTACCGCGTACATGAACGGGCTCCAGCCGACGGTCAGCGGATAGAGGTGAGTCGTCACCTCATGCCAACCGGCGCTGTTCCCGGAGAACGTGCCAGTGACGGCGCAGTCGATCACGCCAAGCTGCAGCGACGTCACCACTTCGCCGAACGGCATGGTAACGGTGACGCCACCCGCCGCTTCGACGAAGTCGGCGACGGTGCGGTTGCCGGTCCGGACCTTCTTGCCCTTCAGGTCAGCGAGGCCGGCGACAGGCGTGCGGCACCAGAACACCTGGGCCTCGGCCGGATAGATCATCAGCAGCTTGATGCCGTATTTCTCTTCATAGAGCTTCGACAGGGTTGGCTTGTAGGCGTTGGTAATCTTGCGCGCGCCCTCGATGTCCAGCGCGATGCCGGCCAGGTCCGGGCCCTCGTTCTGCGGGTCGTCGCCGGCGACGTAGCCGAGTGCGGACGTGCCGAAATCGATCACGCCCATGCGCATCAGGCGGAACACTTCCGGCCCCTTCAGGCCCTTTTCGTTGAGGCTGGTGATCGATGCGGTGACGTTGCCGCCGGTCAGCGTCGGCAGGCGCTCGGTCCAGAACGGTACTTCGATTTCCTGATAGATGCCGGCAGTCGCCCATCCACCTTGAACCGTCAGATTGGTCTTGGGATAGTCCTGCGCAGCGGCCGGTCCAACTACCATCAGCACTGCGGCAGCCGCCGCGGCGGCAAAGTGTTTCTGCATGTCCAACATCAAGTTCCCCTTATGGTTTGGATGGAATTGCTCGGGAGTTTCCACGCCCTCTCGGTGGAGGACGGAATCACTCGGTCGGCAACGCGGATAGGGGCGAGGACACGGCTCGGTCTGCGGATGAACCCGCAGTGACCGGCTGGCTTCCACCCATCTCTCGGCGCACCATATGATGCGTGCTAGGCTATTCCCCTGCTTGAAAAACCGTTCTTGAAAAGATGTTTCCATACGGACATAAAATTGTAAAGTATTTTTTATAACGATAGGCTGGGAGGAAAACGACCATGAGTTCTAACCAGCGAAAGCCGCTTTCCCTTCTCATTCACGAGCGGGCTGGCAGCTTATCGCCAGCAGATCGGCAACTAGCCGACGTGATTCTGTCGTTTCCGGGCGAAATCGCCAGCTACACTGCGGTGGAACTAGCCAAGATGGCCGGCATTTCTAACGCTGCGGTCAGCCGCTTTGTCCAGAAGCTTGGTTTCCGCAGTTATGAGGACATGAAGCGGCACGCACGCGACCTGCGTAGCGAAGGTGCTCCGAACTACCTGTTGGAGAAGGGACCGACCGACACGGTCGGCCAGATCGCCCGCCATGTGCATTTCGGACAGCAGAACATCGCCGAGACCTTTAGCGGTCTCGACCCGACGGCTTTGGCTGCGGCGACGCAGGGCATTGCAAGCGCCGAGAAGATCGTCTTCGTCGGCGTGCGCAACGGCCATTTCCTCGCGAAATATCTGCGGTGGCAGATCAGCTTAGTGTGCCTCAACACCGTGCTGTTGCCGAGCGACGGGGAGACGATCGCCGAGTCTCTGTCCAGCCTGACTGAACGTGATGTCGTGGTCGTCTTCGCCATCCGCCGGCTGGTGCCGCTGATCCGTGCAACGCTGGCCCTGCTGCCGCAACTGAGAGCCCGTTCGTTATTGATCGTCGACCAGCACTACCGCGAGCCCCTGCAGCCGACATGGCTGCTGCGTTGCGTGACGCACAGCCCCTCGCCCCTCGACAACCATGCGGCCGTACTGCTGCTGTGCCACATCATGGCCGACGAAGTGTTGCGGCTACGCGGCGATGCTGGCCGGCATCGCCTGACCGAGATCGAGGACATGCACCACGTGCTGGGCGAGATTTAATCCCAGCTCACCCGTTCCGGTCAGATCCACAGTTGAGTGGAGGCGAACGAAGCGCAATAGGCTCTTGTGACGCTGATCAGCCCCGGGCGGAGTGACAACCCATTGGTATCATTCGCAAGTCGCACTTCATCCTTGAACCCACCCCGCTACAAACAATGTCAAAGCCGATTAGTGGCGCGACGTCGTCAGCCATTTAGAAATGCGACACTGGCTCCAACAATCAGCCCCCGACCGGACCGGCTGGACCGGGTTACAAGGGTAGGGAGGGGGCGGGTAATAAAACCCACCTATTCGGCTTTAGCTTCCTCAGTAGCAATTGTTTCGTTGGCAGTTGATACTCGCTTGCGTCTGTATGTATCAGGATAGGGGTCTAAGCCGCACGATGCTGCCGGAAATCAAGTTGCAGGGTGACGTTGATGTCGCCGCGCTGTCACCACTTCTTCGCGGCATGCTTCTTTCCGTTGGCTATGCTGACGGTGAGGGTGGCATCGGACTGACAGCGACTGGCGCCATGAACCGCAAGTTCGTGCACTGGGCCGCGGTGCACTTCCTCTGGCCTGGGTTCACAGCCGAAGACCTCTACAGCATGCACAAGGTTCTGAACGAAAGCGATATTCCTCCGCTCTGGGTCG
The DNA here is from genome assembly GCF_900067135.1 of Rhizobium sp. 9140. Taxonomy (NCBI): domain Bacteria; kingdom Pseudomonadati; phylum Pseudomonadota; class Alphaproteobacteria; order Hyphomicrobiales; family Rhizobiaceae; genus Rhizobium; species Rhizobium sp. 9140. The sequence goes on from NZ_FJUR01000006.1 coordinate 6,638, forward strand.
TGCGCGATATGACCCGTCATCTGAAGCTGCTTCGCCGGAAAAAGAATGTGCTGCTGCCAACCAGACGCGGTCGGGAGTTTCTGGTGAATCCGCAAGCCTTCTTCGATCTCGTCGCCACCGATTACCTTTATTCGTATGTCCACGCCACCGAACGAGGAAGTGAGGTCCAAGCACGGCTTCGCTGGTGGCGCATGTTCCTCAATCTTTTCAATATCAAGGCCAGAGAAGGTTGCACGCCATTGGATGTTGTAAAGATCCTCTATCCAGACATGGCGCCTGTCTCCGACACCGAAATGACCGTAGAAGCCTGGGACCTGAAATTCGATCTGCAGTATGGCGTCTTTCGACGCCTATGCCGGCTAGGTTTGCTCTATGAGGCACGAGAGGGGCTCACTCTTCTTCAGGACGGATCCTTCCACAAAACGCCACTTTACCTCGACGCTGGCTCCGAACTCTGGGGAAACGCGTTCGGTGTGCGATACAATCAGCTGCTTAGTCCCACCGAGATGAGCAGTGCCGTGCGATATTTCCAGCAAAGACACTTGCTGGCTCATCAGCAGGGTATGGTAGATGCCGACTATGTTTCACGCAGCGGCGACAGCACCTACTGTCGTTTGGCAGTTAACCGCAAGAATCTGCCTCAACATTTTCAATTAGATAGCGCGGCACCTAATTTGATACACGGCAGTTAATCGGCTCTGCCTCAATCTGTGTGGCGCACTATCCTGAGAACGGGAAGATTCAGGAGGGATAGTGATGATTTCAAGGAAGCACTGGTCGCCCGGGAGCGATGTTTCCGTTCAAAGCGTTGAGCGGCGCGATTCCGGCGGGTGGACTGTATCCGGCAGTCTGACACCAAACGGCATCTGCCCAGACTGTGGATTGCAATCGTCGTCACGGCTGGCGGCGTAGGCGGCTGCAGGATTATCCCGCCCATGGTGACGGGGTTACGGTAACCCTCTGGGTTTGCCGTTGGCGATGTTTGGCACCCGCCTGCCCGCGCCGGACTTTCTCGGACCAGATCGGCTCGATTGCGCGTCCTTTTGCGCGGCGCACTTCGCGTGTCGGGGAAATTGTCAGCCATCTTGGGCACGCGACCGGCGGGCGGCCTGCCGAGCGGCTCTTGCACCGCTTGGGCCTTGGGGTCAGTGATGACACGGTGCTTAGGCAGCTGAAGAACCGTGCTCAAGACACTGCCGAGCCGCCGACCGTCATCGGGATCGACGACTGGAGCTGGCGGAAGTCGCAGACCTACGGCACGATCATCGTCGATCTGGAGCGTCGCGCGGTCATCGATGTTCTCGAAGATCGTGATGTGGTCACCTGCACCGACTGGCTGAAACGACATCCCGAGGTGGAAGTGATCAGCAGAGATCGCTGCGGTCTCTACGCCCAGGCTGCCCGGCAAGGCGCGCCGCAAGCGGAACAGGTCGCCGACCGGTTTCATATCGTGCAGAACCTGCGGCAGGCTATCGAGGAGCAGATGAACCTTCACGGCCGTGCGACCGGCAGGGCGCTGCTGTCCGACGCCGACAATATCACCGCAGAGGGAAGCCTTCTGAAGTCCCGCCTTGCGCACAGGACGTCTCGGGAAGAGATTTTCACCACCATCCATGCGCTTCGAAATCAGGGGCTTACCTGCAGCGAGATTGGGCGGCGAACAGGGTTCCCTCGTCGCAGCATCGCGAAATGGCTGCAGTTCGAGACGCCGCCGGACCGCAGGCGGGCAGCTTTGAAGCCGACTTCGCCGTGGTACTTTGAAGAGTTCCTGAGCCAAAGCTGGAAGGGCGGAATTCGAACTGGAAGCGCCCTGTTCCGTCTGATCCGAGAGCGTGGCTACGAGGGGAGCCCGACGCATTTGCAGCGGCTGCTGGCGGGGTGGCGCAGAGCCGAAAAGCAAGCGAAGGGCCCTGCCTTGGAGCACCAGATCCTGGAACCGGTCCGGGACCCGGAAACGGGGCACGCGATCTCCCCGGTCATCGCGGCAGCGCTGTGCATCAAACCCCGCGGAAAACTCACCCCGGATCAGGCGCGGAAAGTCGACGCGCTCAAGGCTGGCTCTCCCGCCTTCGCAACGATGCGCTGCCTCGTCATGCGGTTCAACGGTATCCTGCGTGGCCGCGAGGCAGACCCGCTCCCTGCATGGATCGACGACGCGATCGAAACCGACCTGGCGCCCATCGTGCGCTTCGCACGCACATTGAACCGGGATTTCGATGCGGTAAAAAACGCTATCGAGATGCCCTGGAGCAACGGCCAAGCAGAAGGTCAGATTAATCGTCTGAAGACCCTCAAACGCGCCATGTACGGCCGAGCCGGGCCAGAACTGTTGAGGGCAAGAATGCTGCCCCTCCGCCACACAGATTGAGGCAGAGCCGGGCATGTCGGGCATCTCCAAGAGCCAGGTATCCCGGCTCTGCGAAGAGATCGATGACAAGGTCAAAGCCTTCCTCGACCGCCCCATCGAGGGCGAGTGGCCATACCTCTGGATCGATGCCACCTACCTGAAGGTTCGTCGCGGCGGTCGCATCGTCTCTGTCGCGGTCATCATCGCCGTGGGTGTGAACACCGATGGCCGACGCGAGGTGCTCGGCATGGAAATCGGCACATCTGAGGCAGAAGCGATATGGACCGAGTTCCTACGCAAGTTGACCAGACGAGGCCTGCGCGGCGTCAAGCTCGTCGTCTCCGATGCGCATGAAGGCATCAAGGCAGCAGTGTCGAAGGTGCTCTCAGCCACCTGGCAGAGGTGCAGGGTTCACTTCATGCGCAATGCCTTGGCCCATGCCGGCAAGAGCGGACGGCGGGTCGTCTCCGCCTTCATCGCCACTGCCTTTGCCCAGGACACCCCGGAGGCGGCAAGCACCCAATGGCGTAACGTCGCCGACCAGATCAGGCCCAAGGTGCCGAAACTCGCCACGCTGATGGATAGTGCCGAACAGGACGTGCTCGCCTACATGACCTTTCCCAGGCAGCACTGGACCAAGCTCCACAGCACCAATCCGATCGAACGCCTCAACGGCGAGATTAAGCGCCGCACAGAGGTCGTCGGCATCTTTCCCAACGATGACGCAATCGTCAGGCTCGTGGGAGCGCTGCTCCTCGAACAAAACGACGAGTGGGCTGTCCAGCGATCCCGCTACATGACACTTGAGACCATCGCCACGATGAGCGATGATCCGCTCATCAGCCTGCCAGCCGCAAGCTGACAATCATCCGGCCCTCTGGGATGAGCCGTGGTCGTCTAAGCTACACCACTCCGTGGGACACAATCCAACAGGTCATCGGGAGGGGCTTAGATCGAATGGCTGCTGTGGTTTTGGAACTCGACGAGGACGGCGCGCGGTTTCGGCATGGTGCCGAGGAGCGAGAGGCTGACGGTCAGCTCGACACTCTTCTCGATCAGCGCGCTAGCGGAAGCCTGTCGGAGAAGAAGTTCCATCTGGCATTGGCTGACCTGGTCGAGCACTATCCGAATTATATTGATGGTCATGCGCATCTCGGCTTCGTGATGCTTGAGCGAGGCAAAGCCAAACAGGCGCTCGACGCCTGCGAACGAGGGCTAGGAATTGGCCTAGCGGCTATCCCGCGGACTTATCGGGGCCGCATCGAATGGTCCTGGTTGGAAAACCGGCCTTTCTTGCGCGCAGCTCATGGTGTCGCTCTTTGCTACCAGAAACTTGGTCGACGGGAGCAGGCAATCGAAATATTGGAGCATATGCTGCGCTGGAATCCGAGCGACAACCAGGGCATCCGCTACCTGATCGGCTCGGAGTATTTGCGCACGGGCAACGAGAAGAAGGCCCAGAAGATCTTCAAGCAAGAGGCGGACAGCTACCCTCCTTATCGCTACGAGGCGGCCTTGGTTGAAATCATGTCTGGCAAAGTGGTTGAGGCCGCAACGATCCTGCGCCGGGCTTTTATCGAGAATCCGTACATTGCCGAGATCTTGACCGGCACGCCGAGCCCCTTGCCAATGGCCATCTGGCACGGATCGAACCTGTCGGAGCCCGAAACCGCAGAGGCCTATGCCGAACACTACGACGCTCTGTGGCGCTCGACTCCGGAAGCGGTTGCGTTTCTGCGCTGGCTCCATACCCATCCGAAGGTGATGCGTGAGCGCGCGGACATTTTTGTAATCAAGGAAGCGCTGCTCTGGGAACAAGAGTTCGAAAAGCGCAGTGCATTGGGCGCCCAGGAGGAAGTGTTGATGGTCGCAATCGACGACAAGCTCTCGAAAGCGATCGTTATCGAAAAGCACGATCGCCGGGGCCAACCCGTCAAACCCTGGCTCTATCCTCAACTGCAGCCGCGTTACGGGGAGTGAGACTGACGGCCGGCGCTAGACCTCGCTGCTTTAATTCCACTAAATGTTTGGCCTAGCCATCGAACCCAAACCGCCGGAGCTTCTACCACTCCCTCCCCTCACCCGGCGGGACTCGATCTGCCACCGCAGCGCGCTCCACCGGCATGCGAGCGGTCGGCTCGAAGCGCTCTAGAACCTTGTCGATCGCCGCAAGGATCCGTGCGCCTGGGAGCGTCCATGTTTGCTCCCGGGTGTCGCTCCCATCTTTTCGAGCTACATTGCTCCTAACGAGGCCTGCAGGCGCTCACTTGATGTATTCATGGTGCGATAATGATCTATGCTGGAATTGAGCGAGCTTCGGACGCCCCACTCTCACTGGCCCCCTCCCCCGCCTTGAAATACACCCTGCGGGGTGATATATGAATAAGCAGCTACGGACAGCGGGGCTTCTACTTCGGTAGTCGCCGTCAGCATGTGCGCCCTCGAGGCCGGTACACCACGGTAAGGCACACCCGCATTCCTTTCAAAAGGCTCCTGCTCTGCTGGAGCCTTTTTCATTCAGGGAATTCGTTTCGCTTCATACAAGCACTTGCGCAGAAGAGTGTGGATGTTGAAACGCCGCTTGATGCGGCTGAACGCCACCTCACGCGAATGGCAGCTGGTGATGACTAGATTGACGTCGGCAGTGATACCAGACGCCGGATAGAGGTAGAAAAACACGACCTGATGTGTTCCGTCTACGAGCCGGTGGATGCGGCCTGGTGCGACATCGATCACTGCAAAGTTCATGGCTCGATTTCGATCTGCCGACTCCCAAGAAAAGTAGTTCTGCTCGATCATACGATGGGCAAGCTCGGGCAACCCGAGCGAGAAAGCATATCTGTCTTCGCTGAACAGGCGCGGCTTGCCATTTTCATCGAACATGTCGTGCTGCCCGTGGTCGCAGCCGGTCGATATGGTATGCAACCCGAACGAGATTGCGACACGCAGATCGGCGCCGTCTTTCCCTTTGCCCGGGACGGAAACAATCACCTCGCGCAGATGACGCAGATCACGTTTGATACCGGCAATCTCAATTTCGTTCATGGCTACCTACCACTTCACGCTGTGGCGTAGGCAGACATGTCCTTTTTGACAGCCGACATACCTGGCGTCCACGTTTCCTGTGCCCGGGCTGCTCCCAGCGAGACCTAAGGGTGCTCTACAAGTGCCGCAAGCCTCCAGTTTCGCATTCGCCGACGTCTTACCCGATCTGTTACGACCGCCGAGAATAATGCAGGTGGGCTGGGGCAAAGAGTTCAGACCTCAGGCGGCAGAGACGCGCTTGCTCTGCGCGTGTTTCGCCTGATCCTCGGCTTCATCTTTAAGGTCACGAGTGGAGAGCGGCAGGCCCAAACGACGGCTCTCGGCAATCGCTTCGCGGCCGATCTGCTTCAGGCCTTCCTTGTTCTCGTCAAACTTCTTCAAGAGCATTTGCGGTCTCCTAGAGAAAGGATATAGCGCAGAGCAACCCCATCCGCAAATCAGGGATTTGCGATTTAATGAGACGCTCCCAAAGAGGACAAATCAGACGCCAGGCGACGCGATCAAGTTGCGGATCTGCTCTTTTCGCGTGTAGAAAGGGGATGGTGCCCTTTTGAATCCGCTGCACCGAAAAGGATGATCACGCCATGACAGACGAAGTTGTCGACCTTTCGAAAACGCTGGTTTGGACTGTTGGAATGATCACCCAAGCCGGTCCTGATGAACGTGAGAGAGTAGCTAATGCTTATCGCGAAGCGCGGGACCTGGTTGCGCAGATCCCCAAAACCGACGAAGGCGCACGGCCTCGTATTGTCGCTTGCTTCCATCGCTCGGATAAATACCGCGCTGTCGAAGATATAGCCTGCGTTGGCTGGATCCTCACGGCGATCGAGGAACGCGTCAATGAAGGCGACCTTCCCGATTGGAGAAAGCTTCGCAAGGTCGTGAAGAACGCGGTGAAGCTCCTGTCGGCCCCTGCCCCGACGCTTCACTGAATGCAGTCATCTCCGGCGCATATCCGATGGTTAGACATGGCTTATGGCGGGTGATGCGGAACCATTTTGGCGGGGGAAGTCGGTTCCGGCTTCCGCTTCGCGGCGTTGACTTGAGATCAGCGGCGACAGCGCCGCTTCATCAGCCCGGAAAGCAGAGGCCCCTCCCATGAATGAGCTGTTTTTCGGTCATGGAGTTTTCTGACCGAGGCGACGCCATGTTCGGCGGCAGTGCCGCCGACTGGTGGAAGCCTACCTTTGGTGCGCTGCCAGCATTCTAACGCTTTTATGGGGCTGGTTCAGAAGAGCCGGCCTTGTCGCCGTTCAGCCGATCGCGATCCCTGCCAATCCAGCGGGCGCGGGCCGCCCGATGGGAGCCCGCCCCCTCCCCTAGCGCTCTCTTCCCGCTCAGTCGGCTGTAACGGTGAAACTCGGCAGATCGAGCAGGAGGGATTGTTCGGCCCTACACTCTGGCCGGGCTGCGCGGTCTGCGCCACTCAAAAGGTTTCGAACAGATGGTAAGGGTCTCAGTGCCGGAACTCCCCTGCCCTATAAAACGCCCCCGATGTCAACGAAGTCGGTGCTAACGGCGGCATATTCCGCTGCGCTCATCGAATGGAACAGCAAACACCGACCAGGGGCCGCAGTCTTCTTGGCGATCCCAGCGACCGAAGGGAATATCTTCTGGAATAGAGGCGAGTCGATCTCCTCAATCCCCGGGCGTTTGCACCGCCGCCAATGTCAAAGCCGTGGAAGTCAAGCATGATCACGAACTTGAACGGCCTTACCCGGCCGATCAACTTGCCGCAGCCGTGAAACTCGACATGCGCGCGAAAAAAGTGCCGACAGCCCGCCCTACTCCGGCTTATCTGATACCGATCGCCGATATGAGGCGTTCGCGTCCTCCCTCTCGCACTCTTCACCCGCCTCTGCCCCAACATTTCGCCAATACCTGAGATGACTGGCTGCTTATCGCCCGTCCGGCCAAACACACTAGCGTAGGGACCGCGCAGGAAACGAATTGGCAGTGTTGGGGATGTGGATCGGATGAGGCTGAAGAGGTAGCCGGTGAGAGACTATCCGCTGGATGATTCCCTCACGAGGTGCGCACCGATATATACGACGCGTGCGTCAGTTTGGGTCGATGGGGTTTTGTAAAGGAACCAAACCAAAATTGGTGATTTGAACAACAGCGCGTCAGCCCGTGCGCGGGTATGTAGGATCTGTAGTGACTAACCTGTTGTCGCTACTACAGAATTCAGAGATTTGACGGCAGTCAACCGGTGGCGCAAGGCTTCATTCGCTATCCGCGCGCCGCCAAAACATAGCTTCTTTAGCCCCTCATGGGTCTTAAGGTTTTGTTAACTTAATTTTCCTTGCTGGAATCAGAGAATCGGAGATAATGACGGCATATCCTCAGTTTCGGTAATTCTACCGACAGAATGGTCAACGACTCTATGAACGCGTTCTCACTTCCTTCGTTCGAACTGGACGACAAGATACTGATGCAAGGTGCGGAAATCTCTCGCAGGCTTAACCAGCTGCGGCTGGAGAATTTCCCGCCGAGCGCGAAGAAAACCTTGCGGCAGTTTTCTGTGGGCGAGGTTGCCCACTACCTCGGCGTTACGCCGAGCAATCTGAAACGGCTTTATCTGGACGGTAAGGGACCGATCCCGACCACAATGTCGGGGAACAGGAAGTACTACACGGCCGAGCAGATGTTGGAGCTGCGGCAGTACCTCGCGGAAACCGGGAAGAGCGAAGCCAAGAGATACCTCCCACAGCGAAAGCCGGGCGACAAGCTTCAGGTCATTGCCGTCGTGAACTTCAAGGGTGGTAGCGGCAAAACGACGACTGCTGCCCACCTAGCCCAGCATCTTGCGCTTACGGGCCATCGAGTTCTTGCCATCGACCTCGATCCGCAGGCTTCGCTCTCGGCTCTGCATGGCTTTCAGCCCGAACTCGATCAAAACCCGTCGCTCTACGATACGATCCGATTCGACGAGCGGAAGCCGATTGCGGATGTGATCTTACCAACCAATTTCCCTGGCCTCGACATCATCCCGGCGAATCTCGAGCTTCAGGAGTACGAATACGATACTCCGCTCGCGATGCAGGCCGGCAGCGAGGGCAAGCGGTTTTTCACACGACTTGGCAAGGCCCTCATGGACGTCGATGATCGTTACGATGTTGTGATCATCGATTGTCCGCCGCAGCTAGGATATCTGTCGTTGACTGCCCTCACCGCCTCAACATCGGTTCTGATTACCGTCCACCCCCAAATGCTGGACCTGATGTCCATGAGCCAGTTCTTGCTGATGCTCGGCAACATCACGAAGACCATCAAGGCGGCCGGTGCTGACGTAAGGCTTGATTGGCTACGCTACCTGATCACCCGTTTTGAGCCGCAAGACGTGCCTCAGGTTCAAATGCTTGGCTTCATGCAATCAATGCTCGCCGAGGAAATCCTAAAGACGCCGATGGTAAAGACGACTGCGATCTCTGACGCCGGATTGACCAAGCGGAGTCTTTACGAGTTAGAACGATCTAATTTTACCCGAGGGACTTACGACCGCGCCATCGAATGTATGGATGCCGTGAATTTTGAAATTCAGGGGCTTATCCATCGAGCATGGGGGAGAATGTAACGTGTTGACCGCCGTCAAAATCCAGAAGTTTCTTCGTAGAATCAACCGCTTAGCGATCCGAGGATAACAAGATGGCGCGGAAGAACCCATTTATGAACGTCATGAGCGAGGAAGCGCCGGATAACTCCAAGGCTATCCTCGAATATACGAACAAGGGGGCCTCGAAGTCGCTTATCCATTCTTTGGACGAGATGGCCGCGCAGGCAGATCGCTTTCTAGAAGGAGAGACTGTTGTCGAGCTCGATCCCGCTACCATCGACGATTCATTTATTCGGGACCGCCTCGAAGACGACCCGGCAGATTTCGACGAGCTTCTGTCAGCAATCCGAGATCGCGGGCAGGACACTCCTATCCTTGTGAGGCCGCACCCGTCAGCCACGGGGCGGTACATGGTGGTATTCGGGCACAGACGCCTTCGTGCGGCCAAGGCGCTCGAACGGAAAGTGCGTGCGGTCGTCAAAGACCTCAAAGACAGTGATCACCTCGTCGCCCAGGGTCAAGAGAACTCCGCACGGGCGAACCTGTCGTTTATCGAGAAGGCAATCTTCGCTGCAGAGATTGCCCGTCGTCAGTTCGATGGCGACAACGCGATTGTCCTTTCCGCCCTGTCTATAGACCGGGCAACGCTGTCGAAGATGCTGGCCGTCTCGACCATTCCCAAACTGGTGCTTGATGCCGTCGGTGCTGCCAAGGGCATCGGGAGGGATCGCTGGTACGAACTCAAGAACCTGTTAGAGCGTCCATCGACTCTTGAGAAAGCACTGAACTTCATTGAGACCGCCGACTTCAAAGCGAATGGCGGCGACGACCGTTTCAATGCACTACTGGCTTTCTTGAAGGCAGTCGGGAAGCAGGGCAGTCCTAAGGCGATTAGGACCCAGAGGTGGTCGTCAGAAGACAAAGCCGTATCAGCCTATATCAAGGCGGACGCAAAGACGTACACCTTTGCCCTAAAAGCGCGGGATGCCGCGGGCTTCGGCGATTTCATCGCTGACAGCCTGGGAGACTTGTACCAAGCTTACCGGAACAAATTGGATCAACAAGGAGAGTAATCAGCAAAAAGAAAAAGGCCCCCAAACGACCGAAGTCGTGGAAGCCCTTCTCGTATTCCCTAAGCAAGAATGAGAATCGCATTTCCATGAATCCCAGTCAAGAGTCCTTGGCATCGTATTGGTGAGCGGATTTCTTTTGCCTGAAGAAAGGTGAAGGAATATGCAGACGGGAAATGTGACGACGCCCTTTGGGCGGCGGCCGGTTGCGCTTGCTCTCGTAAAGAGGCAGCTCCAGACGTCCGAGACGAAACCAAACCGCCCGGTCGAAAAATGGAAAGTGTTTCGCGACGCTTGTGAGGCCCGTGAACGCCTTGGCCTCCAGGACAGGGCGCTGACTGTGCTGGACGCATTGCTGACGTTTTATCCAGAGAGCGAGCTCAACTGCGATAGTGGATTGGTGGTCTTTCCGTCCAATGCCCAGCTGTCTGTCAGAGCGCACGGCATAACCGGAACGACCTTGCGGCGGCATTTGGCTGCCTTGGTCGAAGCCGGGCTCATCCAGCGCAAGGATAGTCCGAACGGCAAGCGCTACGCTCACCGGGACAAGGGTGGCGATATCGAGCAGGCTTTTGGATTCGATCTTTCTCCACTTTTGGCTCGCGCTGCGGAACTTGCAATCTTGGCACAGGAAGTCGCTGCCGAACGTTTGCAGTTCAGACGAGCGAAAGAGGCGCTGACTATCTGCCGGCGTGATGTGCGCAAGCTGATTTCAGCAGCGATGGAGGAGGGGGCCGACGGCGACTGGGAAACCATCGAAGACATGTATGTCGGCATTGTCAGCCGACTTCCCCGCAATCCTGACCGTCACCAGGTGGAGGCAATCCTCGACGAGATGCAGCTTTTGCGCACCGAAATCCTCAACCTTCTGGAAAATCAGTTAGATTCTCAAAATATGGACGGCAATGCTATTCAAAATGGCTGCCACATACAGAATTCAAAACCCGAATCCATCTCTGAACTTGAACCTAGCTCCGGAAAAGAGCAGGGCGGAGCCGTCCAGCTGGAAGTAGCACCCAAAGCGGTTGCTCAGCCGTTGGCAAAGCCTGAACAGATGAAGGCGTTCCCGCTGTCGATGGTCCTGAAAGCCTGCCCGCAGATTTCCGACTATGGGCCCGGGGGCACGATCTCCCATTGGCGCGAGCTGATGGGAGCCGCGGTGGTGGTTCGATCAATGCTTGGTGTTAGCCCGTCGGCTTACCAGGAGGCTTGCGAGGTTATGGGTCCTGAGAACGCCGCGGTTGCCATGGCTGCAATCTTGGAGAGGGCAGGGCATATCAACTCGGCAGGTGGATATCTCCGCGATCTCACGCGCCGAGCAAGGGTAGGGGAGTTCGGGCTGGGACCGGTGCTGATGTCGTTGATGCGTGCCAATGCGAACGGCGATAGGAAAACGGGGTGAGGGTGTCCCGACGTACCGGGTCGTGGGCTCGATCGAATAGACCTCAGGCACGAGGACCCAAATTGCCACCACTTGACGACCGTTATCCGTTCTTCAATCGTCTGTCGGGGTTTCGTCCTTGGATGATTTACGGCCGGGTGGTCGGCCAGGGGGACGGCCTTTCCTGCTGACTCTCGCGGCTTTCCTAGCCAGTCGTTGGCGTTCAGCCTCAGCTTGTGCTTCAGCCTCCGCTTCCGCATTTTTCCGAGCCTCAAGAACATCCTTAGGCGTCAGTTGGCCAACTATACCGATCAAACTGCGTATGGTGTCGTGCGGGAGGTCATGAATGAGCCTGAAGAGTTCAACCCGATCATCGGCCTCTTCAGGATTGTTGCCGTAGAGATGAGGTGCCGCGGCATGAATCATCTGCATCGGCAGGAACCCGAGGAGCTCGGAAAGGTGAATCATTCGAGAGACGGTCAGTCGCGAAATGTTCAGTTCGTAGCGGCTATAGACTACTCGAGCGAGACCAGCCAGGGTCGCGAAATCACTCTGGGTCAGACCAGTTTCTAAGCGTTGGGACTGTAGGAAGGCGGAAAGTTTTGCGTCAATCTTGCCGAAGCTGACTATGCCGTCGAACCCCTCCTTGCGGTACAAGGGTCTCTGGAAATCTGGATCTGTAGTCACAACCAGTTCCCTTGATTTGATATAGTCGGGTAGTTTCCGCACCGTCGGTATTCCCTCAGTCCCCAATTCCGCCTGGGGCGGATATCACGCACATATAATTCCCCACAAGGCACTGTCATTCAACAACCACGGCGCTACAATGCTGCCAACTGGCACTTGTGGGGGCTCACACTCCGCTTAGATCGATGCGGAAATTTCGGACTTCCCAAAGCTCCTTCAGGGTCGGTATCTCCATCAAAAATCTCAGCACCTTCCTGGCTGCTATGATGTTGTAGGGGAACATCCCAATGGAGGAGTGTCCACAATTGAGCTGCAGAAGCTCTGGTGGCCGTCCGCGTAAGCTAGTCAACTCGTGTATCAGGTGGCGCGCCCTCTCTGGACGCGCAATCGTATCGCGCTTCCCCTGCACGAACAGCAGTTCTAGCTCAGGACGCGAGAGCCAGAAAGTATGCATGTCGAGATTAATCAGGGTCCACGCCTTCCTCAAATCTTCAAGTGACATGGAGGGTTCAATCCGCCCTTTTAGGCGTTGCATGGTCTCTGAAGTCCAAATCAGGTCAGCAGGGCTTGGCGGTGTTACCATCAAGACGGCCTTATCGACTTTCTCTTCTTGAGCTGCCACCAGTCCAGCAACTGTGCCACCTAAACACATGCCTACGACGGAAATCGTGCGGTACCTCTGACCTTTCAGCCAGCGAACAATTTTTCGGCCGTCCAACACCGCCTGCCTCATGGACCGAACAGTTCGGCCTACGCTGGCATTGAAAAATTGTTCTTCCGAACAATCGTTCGAGCCCCGGCTGAAATGATACGGCAAGGTGGCCTCGACGACAGTCATACCCCTCCTTGCGAAATATTTGGAGAACGCTGGATAGCGGTTGCGTGAGTACCAATGATGAAACACGACAAGCGCATGGTCTTTTGCTCCGCTCTCGGTCACAACGCACTCAAAGACGTTGTTTTTCTCGTCAGATGTCTTGATGTCCGATTCAAAAATGACTCGGTGTGCATCTTGGTAGATCGGTTCAGCCGGCAAGAGGGGTGTGAAAAACGCTTCGGTTTCGCAGAGCGTCGTGACGGCCAAGTCGTGATCGCCATTTTTTACAACTGGCTCATTGACCGCGAATGCCAGGGAGGTGTCATGCGCGAAACCGATAGCGCTTTTGCTGATTCGTTCCTGACGTTGGAGTGACCGCTTGATGTGTTTGCGATCATGATGACGTGCGAGATAGCGAAACATAACTTTCTCCTGTTCGTCGCAGGTGCCAAATCCTCATAGGGTGGTTGCGTGAGAGCGGCGGTGCAAAATTAGACCACGGTAGCGGCGGGATTGTCCCGCTTCGGGCGGCGTAAAAGTCGGCCACCTATTTCTCTTCTGCAATGAGCGCAGGAGGGCCTGGGGATCTATACCGTGGAATTATATCTGAAGGTTCGACTGGCTTGCTCGGAAGGCATGAGCCGGCGTCAGGCTGCAAAGCATTTCAACATATCGCGCGACAGCGTTTCCAAGATGCTGTCCTATTCGACGCCACCTGGCTATCAGCGACAATCACCGATCCGGCGGCCCAAGCTGGATGCGTTTGTCTCGACGATCGATCACTGGCTGGACGAAGACAGACAAGTGCCGCGCAAGCAGCGCCATACGGCCAAGCGGGTGTTTGACCGGCTTCGAGACGAATGCGGGTTCACTGGCGGCTATACGATCATCAAGGATTACATGCGCGAGCGGGATCAGCGCCGCCAGGAAGTGTTCGTGCCGCTGTCGCATCCGCCCGGCCATGCGCAGGCCGATTTCGGTGAGGCGATGGTGGTCATCGGCGGTGTCGAGCAGAAGGCGCATTTCTTCGTGCTCGACCTTCCGCACAGCGACGGCTGCTACGTGCGGGCCTATCCGGCGGCAGTGGCCGAGGCCTGGGTCGATGGCCATGTCCATGCGTTCGCTTTCTTCGGCGCCGTGCCGCAATCGATCGTCTACGACAACGACCGTTGTGTCAACGGCGGAGTAAAATCCTGCCACGCGGCGGCGCAAAAGTCGGCCACTTGTGGCGCGCGCATGAGACCGCCGGGAGGGCTTAGGCCCGAGCGGGGGTCTCATGCGCGCGTTGCGATTTTCGAAGGGCGTCAGCCGGCCTTTCGGGCGCGGCTTTGGGCGAGACGATAGCTGTCGCCGTTCATCTCGAGGATGCTGACGTGATGGGTGATGCGGTCGAGCAAAGCGCCGGTCAGGCGCTCGGACCCCAAGGTTTCCGTCCATTCGTCAAAAGGAAGGTTGCTGGTGATCAGGGTCGCGCCTCGCTCGTATCGTTGCGAGATCAGCTCGAACAGCAATTCCGCGCCGGTCTTTGACAGCGCCACGAAGCCCAGTTCATCGATGATCAACAGCTGGTAGGCGGCCATCTGCTTCTGGAACCGGATGAGACGCCGCTCGTCGCGCGCCTCCATCATCTCGCTGACCAGTGCGGCCGCTGTCGTGAACCCAACGGACAGGCCCTTCTGGCAGGCGGCCAGGCCGAGGCCGAGCGCCACATGGGTCTTGCCCGTGCCGCTGGGGCCGAGAGCGATAACGTTCTCCCTGCGCTCGATCCATTCGCAGCGCGCCAGTTCCAGCACCTGCATCCTGTTCAGCTTTGGGATGGCGGCGAAGTCGAAACTGTCGAGGCTTTTGACGACCGGGAACCTGGCCGCCTTGATGCGACGCTCGACCTTGCGACGGTCCCGTTCGATCATCTCCCGCTCGGCAAGCCGGGTGAGGTATCCGACATGATCGACGCCTTCGGTGGCGCACAGCCGGGCCAGCTTCTGGTACTCGCGCTGGAAACTCGGCAGCTTCAGGGTTTTGAGATAATGGGTGAGAAGGATCTCGGGTGCTTGGGTGTTCATGCGACTTCTCCCGCATCCGACGACAGGAGACGCATATACGCCTTCGCCGATGTCGTCTCGACCGTCGCCCTCGGCAAATACGGGTAGATGGACAGGTCCAGTCTGGGCGGCCGGCGTTCCACCCGGCACAGGATCAGATGCTTGACGGCGTCAAAGCCAATGGCGCCAAGCTGGATCGCCTGCTTCACCGCCGCATGCAGATCGGCGAGTTCGAAGCTCTCCAGCAGGCGGAGGACCTGCACGTACTCACGCCGGCCGTGTTTGGCCATGCGGCCTTCCATCAACCGGCGCAGCGTAGCGAACTCTTGCGGCAAGTCCCAGCCCTGGAGGGGCGCTGCCTGATCCAGCGAATTGATCTTCTGCTCGATCAGCGGCAGGTAATGGACAGGATCGAAGACGACGTCTTCCCGTTCCCAGCACCGAGGATGGCGGGCGATGATCTCGCCACGGCCACCAATGACCACTTCGTTGACATAGCCGCGCACCCACACATCCTGATGGCCATAGGCGACCGGGACGGAATAGTCGTTGGTCTTGTAGCGCACCAGCGACTGCGCCGTCACCTTGGCACTTGCCTGGTCGCAGGCATCAAATGGCGAGGCTGGCAAGGCGCGCATGGCAGCCAGATCGCGCCGCAAGCGCTCGCCGATCGTCTCGCTCTCGCCGCGCAGCCTGTCGCGCTGGCGCTTCCGGCACTGCTCCTCCAGAAAGGTGTTGAACGCCTCCCATGTCGCAAACTGCGGGATCGGTACCATGAAGTTGCGCCGGGCATAGCCGACGAGACCCTCGACGTTCCCCTTGTCGTTGCCCTTGCCGGGACGGCCATAGCGATCCCGGATAAGGTAGTGGGACAGGAAGCCGCTGAACAACGTCGCGCGCTTGCGGGTGCCGTCAGGCAAAATCTTCGCCACCAGGCAACGGTCGTTGTCGTAGACGATCGATTGCGGCACGGCGCCGAAGAAAGCGAACGCATGGACATGGCCATCGACCCAGGCCTCGGCCACTGCCGCCGGATAGGCCCGCACGTAGCAGCCGTCGCTGTGCGGAAGGTCGAGCACGAAGAAATGCGCCTTCTGCTCGACACCGCCGATGACCACCATCGCCTCACCGAAATCGGCCTGCGCATGGCCGGGCGGATGCGACAGCGGCACGAACACTTCCTGGCGGCGCTGATCCCGCTCGCGCATGTAATCCTTGATGATCGTATAGCCGCCAGTGAACCCGCATTCGTCTCGAAGCCGGTCAAACACCCGCTTGGCCGTATGGCGCTGCTTGCGCGGCACTTGTCTGTCTTCGTCCAGCCAGTGATCGATCGTCGAGACAAACGCATCCAGCTTGGGCCGCCGGATCGGTGATTGTCGCTGATAGCCAGGTGGCGTCGAATAGGACAGCATCTTGGAAACGCTGTCGCGCGATATGTTGAAATGCTTTGCAGCCTGACGCCGGCTCATGCCTTCCGAGCAAGCCAGTCGAACCTTCAGATATAATTCCACGGTATAGATCCCCAGGCCCTCCTGCGCTCATTGCAGAAGAGAAATAGGTGGCCGACTTTTACGCCGCCCGAAGCGGGACAATCCCGCCGCTACCGTGGTCTAATTTTGCACCGCCGCTCTCAGGCCGCCCCTGTGGGACGGCCTTGAATACTGAACTGGGACCTCAGGAAGTCTTGCTTTTGCCCTTGGCGTTCGCAGAGGCCTTTGCAAGCTGCGTGAGCTTTTCGTCTGTCGCCTTCTCCTCGGCGAGGTTGGCCTCCAGCAGGGGTACGGCGTCCTTCAGACCAAGCTGTTTGGCCCACTCGATCAACGTGCCGTAACGGGCGATCTCGTAGTGCTCGACTGCCTGGGCGGATGAGATGAGGCCTGCATCCAGAGCCGGAGACTCCTTGAACTCCTCGATGATCTCTTCGCCTTCGGCAATAATGCCCTGAATGGCTTCGCAGGTCTTGCCGCGCGCCGCCTTTCCGAGCAGTTCGAAGACCTGTTCCAAGCGTTCGATCTGGCCCTGGGTCTCGTCGCGGTGCTGCAGGAAGCCTGCCTTTCCTTCTTCCGAATTGGCGGCGCGGGCCATCTTCGGAAGGGCCTTCAAGATCTGCTTCTCTGCGAAGTAGATATCTTTGAGAGTGTCGAGGAAGAGGTCGTCCAGTGTCTTGGTGGCTGCCATATCATTTCTCCGTTGTTAATGAGGATCAGGTCTAAGAGTTTGGTTCAGTCAAGCAGGTCTGCGGGGACCTTCCCTCCGTTTTCCGACAGCTTCTTCATGAGAGCCTTGTGAAGAAAATTGTTCATTTTCGCGCTGCCATCGGCGTCGCCGGTGTAGCCTAGTTCCTGCGCCAACTCCTTGCGCTCCTCAAGGCTGGCGTCCATGCCGAGAGCCTTCATCAGGTCAACAATTGAGCGCCGCCAGTCGAGCTTTTGGCCAGACTTCTTCGCCGCTTCGTCGAGGATCGATTCGACGTCGACCGGAGTCCGGGAGTTTCCGCTGTAGCCAGCGCCTCCTTCTATCTGCGGAACAGGGTTTGCAGTCTGTGCTGCGGACGTTTGGGGAGTGTTGACGGCCGGGGTGGCAGCCCCTGATTGGGCGGGCGGTTGAGAGGCAGGCATTGCTGAAGATGCCGGTGCCGTGGAGCCCATGCTTGACCCTTGCGAGGAAGGAGCAGCATTTGCTTCGCCAAAAATTGCGTCCTTGATGCGGTCGAAGATGCTCATTCATTTCCCCTGCTGTGACTTGGTCAGGGCGCTCGATCCGCTCCGGAGCTGCAGCACGCGTATGTACCCGGCCGTCGCGAAAAATTGATGTGCTGTCGCCCCGCCGATTAACGCGGTGGACAGATCGCGGTTCCGTCTGCCTCAGGCTCGGGAGCAAAATTCCTTCGCGGCGGTCTCCAAGCGCAAGGCTCCCCGGTTCAACGAGCGCGTGGACAGCCGCGATGCTACTTAGTGCACGTTGGTTGGCTTGTTTCTTTACAGGCAGTGTCTCTAAGCGAATGGCTCGATCAAGCCAGTGACGACGATGCGTGCCTCAAGCAGATAAAGTTTCCCGCGGCCATACATCTGACGCTTTACGAGCTTGAGCTTGGTGATCTGGCCTTCAGTCTGGCCGTTCGACCACTGGGAGGTTATGGCATTCTGGATTGCCGCTCGGTCTCGGATAACACCATTTGCGAATGATGCGACCACCCGCGTAAGGCGCGTTCGTCGTAGCCCCCAAACAGGCATGCCAACAGGATGATAGCGAATGCGAGCCAGGCGCATCGCTGGGCGAGCCAGAACCGGCGCTAAAACGGGCCATGATCTTCGACACCTTCCGGTAGCGGTATCGGCTTAGGCGTTCGTTTCATGGGACGATCCCTCTGTGGGTTCGGCATAGTGGTAAGCCGGCCCTACTCGACAAATTCGACCATGACGCCCGGCTTGACCATGCCGGCCAGTTCCTCGACGTCCCAGTTGGCCAGCCGAACACATCCATGCGATCCGACCTTCCCGATCAGCTCCGGTACTGGCGTGCCGTGAATGCCGTAGGTAGGCTCTGTCAGGTCGATCCAGACTGTCCCGACAGGACCATTCGGCCCGCTCGGCAGTTCAAGGATCTTCTTGTTGTTGCCCTGCTGGAAATTGATCTTCGGATTGTAGGTGTACGTCGGCATTCGCGACACGCCCTTAACCTTGTGAGTACCGGTTGGTGAGGGACTGTCCTCACTGCCAATTGTCGCTGGATAGACCGCGAGCAGCGAGCTGTCTTCGGCAAAAGCGAAAACCTGCGCCAGTGTGCGATGAACCTCGATCCGCTTGACCGATCCGGTCCTGGCAGCGCCGGGAATGGCGACAGCGATCGTTTCGCCCGGCTTGAAGGCCGCCGTCGGATCGAGGGCCTTGATCAGCGCGATATGCATGTGGAAACGTTCGGCCAGCTTCTCGGCAATGCTGGTATAGCCGAGATGCTCCATGATCGCCTGCTCGGCATAGTCTTTTGGAATGCTCTCGACGATATCCTCTCCGTCTTCTTGCGTGATGGCATAGGCCTGGATGGCCGGGGCATCATCGGTCAAACGGCCCAGTACGTCGGGATCGAGCTTCCCATCCACTGGCAGACCCTGAAGCATCTCGAAACCGGCAATCGCTTTCGTCAGGTTGTCGCCTAAATAACCGTCGATGACGCCCGGCGATGAACCAGCCCGGTCGAGCAGGACCTGCAGATGCACGATGGCGGGATTGGGCTCGGTCTGTTTTTCCGCCGGCGCCTCGATCGGAAGGGACGCGATCGCCGTGGTATTGACGGTTTGTGCGTCGATCGGCGCTGCAAAGGCTGGGGAACAGAGCGTTAGAGCGGCGGTCAGTGAAAAGTGCCGAAAGGCATTCTGCATGGAGGCTACCGATAAATTAGGGAGAGACTCTCCACCCGGTGGATGGAGAGGATTCATTGGAGAAAGATCAAGCAAGGAAGAAGGCCGCCGTTTCCGGCGGCCTTCTTCTTGTTAAATCGTGCGGCGAGTGGTGGTTTCCGCCAGAAGCAACGCCTTCTTCGTGCCGTAGGAACCGCCGAACCAGGCCGCCACAGCCCCGAGCAGGAGGGCGAAGAAGCCCAGGATCGCGCCGGCCGACACTGCCTTGGTGGCCGTCTGCGCCGCCTCGAGCGCCTGCTGCTTGGCCGCAGCAACATTGTCGCGATAGGTCTTCTCGTACTGCTCGACCTGGGTGCGGGCCTGATCGACCGGGATGTTCTGTGCCTTGGCGATCGCATCAGCGGCGCGATTGCGGGCATCTGCGGCCTTTGCCTGGTCACCGGTCACCGCGGCCTGGACCGCCGAAACGGCTGCATCACGCAGGGCTGCCGGATCGTTGCCGCCAGACGCGTCACGGATCTGTTGCTCGATCCCGGCCATCGGGTTTGCAGAAGTCGCAAGGGCAGGGGCCGCCGACGTGGCAGCGGTCGCGGCCGTCTGGCCGACACCGCCGACAATGCTCGACAGACCGCTGAACGCGCCGCCGATGAGGGCACCGACCGACGTGGTCAGCAGGTAGAGGATGACAAGAGTGGTGACAGCCCAGGTGGTTACGCCCTGATACCCGCCGGTCGAGCGGCTCGGACGTCCGGAAAGGCGGCTGGCGGCATAACCGCCGACGAAGGAAGCAATAATGCCGGCCACAACGAACCACGCGCCACCGGCCATGGAAAAGGTGCTTGCATTCGGGTTATCATAGGTTGCGGGATCGATCACGGCGGCGCCGATGCCCACTCCCAGAAGATTGAGGAGGAACTGGACGGCAAGCGCCAGGACGACCCCGGCGAAGATCGCGCCCCAAGACACCTTGTGCAATGTGGCTGTAAGGGAGGGGTCGACATAAGCCGCTTCGCGCGACACGTGGACGGAGACAGGTTCGGTCATGGTGCATCCTTTTCATCACGGGAACGTGAGTGCCACACTAACGCCGCAATTGAAGATCGGTTCCCGTGTCACAAGAGAAAAAAAAGACCGGCGATGGGATCGCCGGCCTCGAACTGCAGCTTCATCAAACGAAGAGCCTTCCATTAGTCCTTGCGGACAATACGGTCGGATCGTTCATCTTCGACTTCCACCTCCGTGCGGCGGACGCTGTCGCTGATGGTCTCCTCGCGCTGTTCGGCCGTTTTGCGCAGAGCAATCTCTTCGACAACGCGCGCATCCTTCGAGACGATCGCCTCCTCATGATGCTCCTCGGCCTCGATCGTACGGTCGACGAAGGCGTTCTCCGTTTCGGTTACCGGACGGTCGACCGTGCGGCGCTCGATGCTGACGTTCTCGTCGCGCAGCGATACCTGTTCACTGACAGGATTTTCGACCACGTAAGAACGGACACGCACGCGGCCATGGTTGAGGTCGCGCTTGGCGACGCGAAGCTTTTCCTCGACCACCGGGATAACCTCTTCACGGCCGGCGTCCAGAGCTGCCGTTCCGGTTGCGCTGGCACGATTGGCGGAGGCGCCATACGAACTCACGGTCTCCTGCTGGTTCCAGCCTTCCGAGCGCCAGCTCTCGGCGCGCTGATCGAGATCGATGCTGCCCTCGTCATCGAGGATATCGATAACCTTGTCATAAGAGGCGGCGGTGACGTTGCTGACCGTCACAAGATAGCCACCGCGGCGAAGACCTTCGGAATAGACGGCGCGGTCCTCGTCGGGAAAGAAGAAGTCTTCCAGCTTCTCCCAGAAGCCCTTGTGCTCGGAGGCAACTTCAGTCGAGGTTGTAGACTCCTTGCCGGCGACGACGCGAATGCCGTCGCGGGCAATCCCGTCTTTGACAAGGCGTTCGACGGCAGCATCCGCATCGCTGCGGTTTTCGAAGAAGGCCGTCACCGTGTTCGATGACGAGGCGCCGTATGACGATGTGGTTTCGCTGTCGATCATGAGTTTCTCCTTTTCTCGGATTGATAATTAGCTCAGGGCTCGTCGCGCTCGATGCTGGCACGTTGCTTGCGCAGTTCGACCGGAATGGAAACGTCCTCGGTGGTGGCGACGCGGCGGATATGGATCTCTTCGACCAGCATCAGACGCTTCTCGACAACGAGAACCTCCTCCATCACAGGTACAATGGTCACGTCACCGTCCGTGCGAACACCCGGCGCTTCTGAGACTTCACGTCCGATTGCCACACGCGTCACCTCGACATTCTCGCTGTCGAGGCGTGCTTCCGCTGCTTCTGTGACAAACTCGGTTTTGGTGCTCACGCGAACGCGGCCGTCGCTCACGGCGCGCTTGTCGATGACAAGCTGTTCTTCGATCAGCGATAGTTTCTTGTCAGGCTCGGCCATGCGGGTTCCAGATCGTTTGTGACCAGCATTGAACGAGCGAAGTCCAACCTTGTTCCTACCAGTTAGTAAGATCTCGAAGGTGAACGGCGTGGTCGGCGGTCCAAATCCTTTCAAGGCGTAGACGACCGCTATCGCACAGAGAAAGGCCACGGCAACAATCCCATCCGGCCAGAACATCAACTATCAAGACGACGAGGGTTGCGGGAAGATGCGGGGGCGCCGGTGGATCCGGCGCCCTTTTTGCTTTACGACAGGTGATGCGGCTTGGTGAGGCCGTAGCCGCAATGCGTTGCTGGGAAGAGAGACACCAGAACACGTTGCCGCTCTGGAAGACCTCCTGCGCGTTACCGGGGGACTTGTAGCAGCTTCGGAAGCGGTTGCCGCAGCCACATGGGAATACCGATACGTGCCAATGAATTTGCGTATACAAGCCGGCGGGCTTGGAGATGCGGGGAACTCGATGAGTATCATTTCCCGCAACTATGGCATCCTTATGCAGTCTATCGAGCAAATGCTGGATCTGTTCCGTGAAGCTGTAGAGGGAATGACAGATGCCATTACTTTCGGTGCCTTCCGTGACTGTGCTGCACAAATCCAGAAAGAGATGGCTGAGGTTTTCTCGCAGGAGCGGGCTGGCGACGCTATTGTAGCGGAGATCAGCCGGCTACAAGAGCTAAGAGATCGTCAGTTAAACGATGCGGCATCAAGGTTAGGTGTCATTCAGGACTGCGCTCAACGGTTCTTTGCTGCCAAGGACGACATGGACCACCTGACCTCCGGCCTAGCCGCGATCAAAGTGATGGGAAAGGTGGAGGGCGCCAGAATCTCTGATGGACAGTTTGGGGCGCTGATCAATGACCTGGAATGTTATCAGCAGGCTATGTCCCGAGGCTTGGCTGAAATAGGACAAGTCAACAACTTCGTCAGGATCCAAATCAGGTATTTGCAGCCTAATACACTAGCACCGATGCATGTGTCATTGTCCTGACTGTGCGTACAGTTTCTCGGCGCATGGCACATCCACAATATAGGCGTCATCTCGCGTTTTTCCTTAAGAGCATTAGGGTCCATGATGGATGAAGTCGCATTTGGTTCCATAATTAGACGCCTTGCTGGGGCGATGTCGCCCTCGACTAGGAGGATGCGACTTCTCTAAGCGCACGATACACGCTCGCCCGGCCTATGCTCAGCCTCTTTGCAATATCTGTTGGCCCGATTCCTTCGGATCTAAGACGGCAGATCTCGGCAACATCGACGTGGGGCTTCCTTCCTTTATAGACCCCTCTGTGCTTGGCAGCAGCGATGCCTTCCATCTGTCGCTCTCTGCGAAGGTTCGTCTCGAACTCAGCAAACACGCCGAGCATATCAAGGAAAGCTTTGCCGGCCGCTGAGCTGGTGTCGATCGGCTGTTCGGTCGCTTTTAGCGTCACCCCTTTTTGCTTGAGCAGCCGTACGATGTCCTGCAGATCCCCAACTGACCGCGCTAACCGATCGACCCGCGTCACGACCAGGCTGTCTCCGTCGCGCATGAATTCCAGGAGCGTATTGAGCTCCTTCCGATCCTGTTTGGTCGATCCAGATTTCTTTTCCGCCCGGATGACCGTGCACCCGGCCTCCTTCAGAGCCGCCTCTTGAATAGCAAGATCCTGATCGATCGTGCTGACCCGCGCATACCCGTAAACAGCCATGAAACGTCTCAATAGGTTCTAGACCTTCAATGAGTAGCGTCTCATAAAAGCAAAATCAACCCAAATGATACACTGATTGGCGTCTCACCGAGGTTGTCTCAAGAGGTATACCTAACCGGGAGTGGACGGCTTCGCGCCAACACCGGACATCAGTGTCCCCAGAGTCTATAGCTTGCGACGGTGCAGGCGCTCTAATTCATCCTTGACCTTCCCACGTTGGAAGCACCAGCATCGGCAGCCTGGCAATCGATGCCAAGCGACCACCGACCATAATGGCACCCGAACATTGATAAAGATCAAGGTGCGTAATGGGAGGCGTGGCATGGTGAGATGACGGAGGATCGACAATGCGCACGTTAGCACAGAGAGCGTTGGTATGGAGGCTGCTCGCGGCACTCCTTGCTGTTGCTCTCATGTTCAGTGCGCCGGTTACGCATGCGGCTCCCCAGACCTGCCTGGACGGACACCACCAGATGGTGGACGATGATCCGGGCGACGAGAATTCCAAGGCCCAGCATTCTCCCAAACAGAACTGTTGCAGCGTCATCTGCGTCTTCTGCCTCGCAGTCGTTGCACAACCAGCAGGATCGGCGCACTCGGTCCTGCTTCTGGCTAGGGTCTTGGATGTCGCTGACGATGTCGCAGGCCACGACCCGTCTCCTGGCTTCGAACCCCCTCGATCCATTGGTTGATGAACTGCTCGCCGCTGGCGGGCCATTCCCACCATTGGGCCGATCACGGCCAAGAAGATCGAGAGAACGTCATGTTTCGTCGTCAATTTCTGAAGACGCTCGCCGTCAGTGCGGCAGCTATTTCACCCCTTGCACAGAAGTCCTGGGCGCTCACGAGCACAGGATTGCAGTCACCCATCGAACTCGCAGTCACCAAGCGCTCCATTGAAGTGAATGGCCGATCCGCCAGCGTCTTCGGTCTTGTTCAGGGCAGTGGACGGAGCGGCCTCGTCCTGGATGCGGAAGACGGCTTCAATGTCATCCTGTCCAACACCACGGATGAAGCGACGCTCATTCACTGGCATGGGCTTACCCCTCCATGGGAGCTGGACGGTGTCCCCGACAATCCGGCAGCGCTCCTCACTGCAGGAGAGAAACGGCACTACCAGTTCGATCTCGCAGGCGGCGGCACCCACTGGATGCACGCCCATACACTACAGGAACAAAGCCTGTTGGCGGCACCGCTGATCGTGCGGACGGCGGAGGACCGCGCTCGTGACGAGCAGGACGTCGTCATCCTTCTTCACGACTTCTCTTTCAAGTCGCCGGAGGAATTGCTGGCGGAACTGCAGCAAGGTTCCGCAATGGGCGGCGGACACGGTGGCGGCTCGATGCCGATGGATCACGGGAGCATGATGTCCAACATGGCGCAAATGCACGGCGGCGGCATGCCCATGGGTGGCATGGCGATGGGCGGCATGGGCATGGGCGGCATGGGCATGATGGACCTGAACGACATCGAGTATGATGCGTACCTCGCCAATGACCGCACGCTGGACGATCCGGAGATCGTGCAGGTCGAGAAGGGTGGCCGCGTTCGGCTACGCATCATCAATGGTGCAACGGCGACCGCCTTCACCATCGACACGGGAACCGTCGTGGGAAGTCTGGCCGCCGTCGATGGCATGGCCATCGAGCCCGTCACCGGCACCCGCTTCCCGATCAGCATGGGCCAGCGGTTGGATATCGTACTGCAACTCCCGCTGGGCACCGCGTCACTTCCGATCCTTGCCTTACGCGAAGGCTCCGAGGAGCAGACAGGCGTCATCCTCGCAACGGCGGACGCGACCATTTCGAAGGTTGCCACAAAAGCTTCTTCCGCCGGACCGGTCCTCGACCTTTCACTGGAGGCGATCCTCAAAGCGACGTCACCTCTGGACGAACGGCCCGCAACGAAGACCTATCCTCTGATCCTCTCCGGCAGCATGACCGGCTACTCATGGGGGATCAGCGGCGATGCGATGGCCGTCAATCCTGATGACAGGGTCCGCCTTGTCAACGGCGGAGTAAAATCCTGCCACGCGGCGGCGCAAAAGTCGGCCACTTGTGGCGCGCGCATGAGACCGCCGGGAGGGCTTAGGCCCGAGCGGGGGTCTCATGCGCGCGTTGCGATTTTCGAAGGGCGTCAGCCGGCCTTTCGGGCGCGGCTTTGGGCGAGACGATAGCTGTCGCCGTTCATCTCGAGGATGCTGACGTGATGGGTGATGCGGTCGAGCAAAGCGCCGGTCAGGCGCTCGGACCCCAAGGTTTCCGTCCATTCGTCAAAAGGAAGGTTGCTGGTGATCAGGGTCGCGCCTCGCTCGTATCGTTGCGAGATCAGCTCGAACAGCAATTCCGCGCCGGTCTTTGACAGCGGCACGAAGCCCAGTTCATCGATGATCAACAGCTGGTAGGCGGCCATCTGCTTCTGGAACCGGATGAGACGCCGCTCGTCGCGCGCCTCCATCATCTCGCTGACCAGTGCGGCCGCTGTCGTGAACCCAACGGACAGGCCCTTCTGGCAGGCGGCCAGGCCGAGGCCGAGCGCCACATGGGTCTTGCCCGTGCCGCTGGGGCCGAGAGCGATAACGTTCTCCCTGCGCTCGATCCATTCGCAGCGCGCCAGTTCCAGCACCTGCATCCTGTTCAGCTTTGGGATGGCGGCGAAGTCGAAACTGTCGAGGCTTTTGACGACCGGGAACCTGGCCGCCTTGATGCGACGCTCGACCTTGCGACGGTCCCGTTCGATCATCTCCCGCTCGGCAAGCCGGGTGAGGTATCCGACATGATCGACGCCTTCGGTGGCGCACAGCCGGGCCAGCTTCTGGTACTCGCGCTGGAAACTCGGCAGCTTCAGGGTTTTGAGATAATGGGTGAGAAGGATCTCGGGTGCTTGGGTGTTCATGCGACTTCTCCCGCATCCGACGACAGGAGACGCATATACGCCTTCGCCGATGTCGTCTCGACCGTCGCCCTCGGCAAATACGGGTAGATGGACAGGTCCAGTCTGGGCGGCCGGCGTTCCACCCGGCACAGGATCAGATGCTTGACGGCGTCAAAGCCAATGGCGCCAAGCTGGATCGCCTGCTTCACCGCCGCATGCAGATCGGCGAGTTCGAAGCTCTCCAGCAGGCGGAGGACCTGCACGTACTCACGCCGGCCGTGTTTGGCCATGCGGCCTTCCATCAACCGGCGCAGCGTAGCGAACTCTTGCGGCAAGTCCCAGCCCTGGAGGGGCGCTGCCTGATCCAGCGAATTGATCTTCTGCTCGATCAGCGGCAGGTAATGGACAGGATCGAAGACGACGTCTTCCCGTTCCCAGCACCGAGGATGGCGGGCGATGATCTCGCCACGGCCACCAATGACCACTTCGTTGACATAGCCGCGCACCCACACATCCTGATGGCCATAGGCGACCGGGACGGAATAGTCGTTGGTCTTGTAGCGCACCAGCGACTGCGCCGTCACCTTGGCACTTGCCTGGTCGCAGGCATCAAATGGCGAGGCTGGCAAGGCGCGCATGGCAGCCAGATCGCGCCGCAAGCGCTCGCCGATCGTCTCGCTCTCGCCGCGCAGCCTGTCGCGCTGGCGCTTCCGGCACTGCTCCTCCAGAAAGGTGTTGAACGCCTCCCATGTCGCAAACTGCGGGATCGGTACCATGAAGTTGCGCCGGGCATAGCCGACGAGACCCTCGACGTTCCCCTTGTCGTTGCCCTTGCCGGGACGGCCATAGCGATCCCGGATAAGGTAGTGGGACAGGAAGCCGCTGAACAACGTCGCGCGCTTGCGGGTGCCGTCAGGCAAAATCTTCGCCACCAGGCAACGGTCGTTGTCGTAGACGATCGATTGCGGCACGGCGCCGAAGAAAGCGAACGCATGGACATGGCCATCGACCCAGGCCTCGGCCACTGCCGCCGGATAGGCCCGCACGTAGCAGCCGTCGCTGTGCGGAAGGTCGAGCACGAAGAAATGCGCCTTCTGCTCGACACCGCCGATGACCACCATCGCCTCACCGAAATCGGCCTGCGCATGGCCGGGCGGATGCGACAGCGGCACGAACACTTCCTGGCGGCGCTGATCCCGCTCGCGCATGTAATCCTTGATGATCGTATAGCCGCCAGTGAACCCGCATTCGTCTCGAAGCCGGTCAAACACCCGCTTGGCCGTATGGCGCTGCTTGCGCGGCACTTGTCTGTCTTCGTCCAGCCAGTGATCGATCGTCGAGACAAACGCATCCAGCTTGGGCCGCCGGATCGGTGATTGTCGCTGATAGCCAGGTGGCGTCGAATAGGACAGCATCTTGGAAACGCTGTCGCGCGATATGTTGAAATGCTTTGCAGCCTGACGCCGGCTCATGCCTTCCGAGCAAGCCAGTCGAACCTTCAGATATAATTCCACGGTATAGATCCCCAGGCCCTCCTGCGCTCATTGCAGAAGAGAAATAGGTGGCCGACTTTTACGCCGCCCGAAGCGGGACAATCCCGCCGCTACCGTGGTCTAATTTTGCACCGCCGCTCTCAAGTGCCCAAAACTGAGCGGCATAGGCCATGTCCGCTTTGGGCCGATGGCAGTCATTGATGCTGCCAAAGCGCCGTCAAGGTTGCCTCTGAAAAGCCGGGCACGGCTAGAACGAAATTGCTGGATAGGTACTGATCCACCCCGCCGAACTCAGGCAACTGACGTAGCTCCTGGTCATTGATCGCGGCACGAAGTCCTTCGAAGATCTTCAGGGAGTCCACAAACTGGAATGGCCGATTGTGCAGCGAGCCCTGCACAGGGGCTGTCGCCCCAGGCACCTCCTTCATCATCTGCAGTTCAGCGACGAATTCACACGCAAGCTTGATTGCGGCCTCTCTTTCACGCCAGTCTGGGGCTGTCATGATCTTCAGCAAAATCGGCCCCAGCTCCGGCGCGCATTCCAGCCTGGAGAAGGCAGTGCCAAACCATTTCGGGTAAGGCGCGTATCGGCGCTCGACCAGTAGAGCGAGCCTCATCAGGTTTCCGGCCATACGCGTGGCAATCACACGAGAGCCGAGCTCGTCACCAACGTCGCCCGTCCGACCGATATAGGCACGTTCCTCAGCAATTCGGCCCCATTGAGCTGCCAGTTTGTAGAGCCAAACATCTCTTGGAAAGTACGAGAGCCTATTTCGAAGCGCAGTCACCTCTCCAAAATCGTCCTGAAACACAGCACCTGCCGTTACCGTCAAGAAGTGCTGCTCCGAATAGGACAGCCAATCCCTCGCGGCCAGATCTTCGGCAAACTGACGGCCGAGATAGCGTTCGCACCAGGCGGGCACGGTATAGAGCTCGACGCCGTGGTCTGATCCTTGCATTCCAGAGGCGCGGCCATCGGCTGGCGCTCGTACGTAGCTTGGAGGGGTCGGTTCCGGCTGGGGGCGGAATGACACCCTAAGCGTTTGCCTCCGTGGGCCAAAGATATTCGCCGGTCAGCAGGATATGCGCCCAGCCCAGAGGAGAGATGTGGGCTAAAAGTTCGGGTGGCACATCGAGGCCTTCGTTTCGCCGTTCGGCGACGGCGTGGCCAAGGTGGACGGTATTCCAGTAGATGATGATCGCCGTCAGCAGATTCAGCCCGGCGATCCGGTAATGCTGCCCCTCAGTGGTTCGATCACGGATTTCACCTTGACGGCCGATGCGCAGGGCACTCTTGAGGGCATGGTGGGCTTCGCCCTTGTTGAGGCCAATCTGGGCGCGGCGCTGCATATCGGTATCGAGGATCCACTCGATGATAAAGAGAGTGCGCTCGACGCGGCCGACTTCCCGAAGCGCGGCCGCAAGATCGTTCTGTCGGGGATAGGATGCGAGTTTCCGGAGCAACTGGCTCGGTCTGATCTTTCCGGCGGCCATCGTGGCAGCACAGCGGAAGAGATCAGGCCAGTTTGACACAATCAGTTCTTCGCGGATTTTGCCGCCCACCAGCTTGCGTAAATCTTTGGGTGTCCCCGCGGGATCGAAGACATAAAGCCGTTTCGACGGTAAGTCGCGGATGCGCAAGACGAGCCGGTAGCCGAGCATGGCACTGGTCCCGAACAAATGATCGGCAAACCCCGCCGTATCGGCGTATTGCTCGCCGACCTGCCGGCCGACTTCATTCATCAGCAGGCCATCGAGGATGTACGTAGCTTCACTGACGGTTGCGGGAATAGTCTGTGAGGCGAACGGCGCGAACTGGTCATTGACGTGGGTATAAGCCTTGAGCCCAGGCTCACTGCCGTACTTGGCGTTGATCATGTTCATGGCCTCGCCCTGTCGTGCCGAAGGGAAAAACTGACCATCGCTTGATGCGGTTTTTCCCATGCCCCAGAACCGGGACATCGGCAGCTTGCCCTGCGCGGCCACGACCATCGCCAGCGCCTGGTTCATGCCCTCGCTTTCGACATGCCAGCGGGCAAGGCGCGAGAGCTGCCAGTAATCATGCGTGTTCGAGGCTTCCGCCATTTTTCGAAGGCCTAGGTTCAGCCCTTCGGCGAGCAGAACGTTCAGCAAGCCGACCCGATCGCTGCATGGCGCTCCGGTTCTGAGATGGGAAAAGGCGTCCGAGAATCCGACCGCCGCGTCAACTTCCAGCAAGATGTCAGTGATCCGCACAGGCGGCATTCGACGATAAAGATCGAGGACCAGTTCCTCTGCGCTTTCGGGAACGTCTGCGGTCAACCGGTCGATCCGCAACGTTCCATCTTCAATGCTACCATGGGGGATGGTCCCGTCGCGAGCGGCACGTGCCAGCCGCTTCAGACCATCCGCAAGGCGACCCTTGCGGTCAGCCAGCCAAGCTTGAGGATCGAGAGGAACAGCCATCCTGGCATTCGCCTGCGCCGAGGTCATCGGAACAAGCACCTGCTTGAGATCGCCGTAGCGGCGGGAATGATCCAGCCATATGTCTCCAGACCGGAAAGCATCGCGAAGATGAAACAGCACCGCGACCTCCCATAAACGACCATCGCCTCGGTCTTGCGCTCGGAGATGGCGATGCCATTTCGAATTCGGCCGCAGGAATGATATACCTGTTGATGTCGGCGCACGTGTTTCGCCGATGGCTTTCGCGGCTGCAATCAATGGCTCCGCCACCGACGCAGCCTTGAGCTTCAGGCATCGCAACATCCGCGGCGCATATCGGCGAAAACGATGATACCCTTGTCCGACGTGAGCCAACGGCTCGTCTGCCAATGTACTGGTGAGTTGCGTCCCTACGGCAACCAGCTGTTCAAGCTGATGCCATTCGGCCGACCGTGCCAACACATTGTCCAACGGAACACCATCGTCGCGAGCTTCCAGCAAAGAGGCTCCCAATGCCGTGAAAGCGCGAAGCGTATCGGTGACTGCGGCCTTGGAACCGGCAATCCGCTCGTCATGTAGCCGTTTCGCCTCTCGCCAAGTTTTCCCAACGATGCGGTCGTGGGTTTCGATGATGGCATCGGCGATCGCGGCTTCCCATTCGACGACGCAAACGGCGAGGATCGCCCACCGCCGATCCGAACTGATGTCGCGCAGGCCATCCGTGAAGTAACGCTCGCCCTGCCGACGCAGGCGCGCGATGCGGTGTGGCGGTACGCCTAGGAGGATCTGGGGATCGACTTCCAGACCGCGCAGGAACTCCAGCCGATCAAGCAAGCGGTTCGCTGATGCGGAATTGCTGCCGACTTCGAACTGGCGAAGCCAGATGAAACGGCTGATGTTTCCGTCAACCATTTCGGTCAGAAGCCCGTCCAGTTGCTCGCGCACACTAAAGTCGAGCCTTTCCGCTATCCGTGTCTCAATGCATCGCTCGGCGGCAACAAGGGCATCGGCGCACAGACGCTCGATCGTTGACGCCGCCGGCAGGATGGTCACCATTTTCCTGCATTGCGCGACGAAGCGCCGCGCCAGATCTTCGTTCGACCTGGCATCTTCAGCCTGATCGAAAAGCCAATCCCGCAGATCACGGGCCCCGCGCCCCGTGAATGTCTTGTAGCCGTAGATCTCGCGCAACGCCTCCATATGTTGCTGGCGGGTCTGACGCCGGGCGGCATAGGTGAGAAGCGCATCGGCCGGAACGCCGAGCTGAGCTCCGATGAAGGAAAGGACTTCATGCGGAATCATTTCGCCCGGAGCCAGCGCGCGCCCTGGATAGCGTAGTGCACAAAGCTGCAGGGCGAAACCCAGCCTGTTTTCTGGTCTGCGGCGTTCCTGAATGTTTGCCAGATCGTCGTCGCCCAATGTGTAATGCTTCAGCAGTGATAACTCGTCCGTCGGCAGGTCGAGCAACGCCGAGCGCTGTCGCTCGGCGAGAATATGTCGTCTTGGCATGCGCGCGTTGTCCCTGTTGAAGTACAGTCTGTTTTGGACAACAATCGCCCCATGCAAATCAAGGCTTTGCGAGCCACAAAACCACGAGGGTTCAATTGGGACAGCGCGTGGCCATCTATTGCCGGGTTTCGACGGCTGATCAGTCCTGCGAACGACAGGAGCGAGATCTGACCGCCTTCGCCGGACGTGCCGGATATAAAATTGCCGGCATATATAAAGAGACGGGCTCGGGCGTGAAGCTGGACCGGGCCGAGCGCAAGAAGATCATGGCGCTCGCTCAGGCCAGACATATCGACGCCATCCTGGTCACAGAACTCTCCCGCTGGGGACGCTCGACGATCGATCTCCTCAACACGTTGCGCGAGCTGGAAAGCTGGAAGGTCTCAGTCATCGCCATGAACGGCATGACCTTCGATCTGTCATCTCCTCATGGCCGTATGCTGGCGACTTTCCTCTCCGGTATCGCTGAATTCGAACGCGATCTTATCAGCGAACGGGTCAAATCGGGCTTGGCCGTTGCCAAAGCGCGCGGCAAGAAACTCGGTCGACAGCGGGGGCAGCGCCCGAAGTCGGACCGTCTGGCTCCGCGAGTTCTGGCGCTCGTTGCTGAAGGCCGCAGCTATCGGCTCATTGGTCGCGAACTTGGGCTCAGCAAGAACACCGTCTCCGATATCGTGCAACGTAACCGCAACGCTATCGTCGCTCGCGAGCCAAATCGTTGAGCCCGATAAAGGTCCCGATGACATCGAGCGAGAACCGGAACGCCGGTTGATCGCCGGGCAACGCCGGCTCCATGACCAGAGATACGCCTACATCGTCTCCCGTTCGCCAAAAGCGAACTGATTGTTTCGGTGTTACCGGCTCCTTAGCTGGCGTACTCTGAGCCAGACATTGAGAAAACTGGCGGCGATCAAACCAGAGATGCCGACGTAGGCCAGGACAAGGCTTGGCATGAGACCGAGAAACACGACCGCTATCGCCAGCGTACTGAGCCCCCCGATGATGAGAGTCCACGGTTGATGATGGCTGCGTGTTCCAAGATATAGCCCGAGTAGGGTGACGGCCAGAAACGCTGCTAACAATGGGAACAGGATCGCATCTCTTTTGATGAAGCCAAGCCCGACGGCCGATACAATCGAAAGGAGTACCGGGGAACCGAGGCAGCAGAGCGCCGCGAAGACCGATCCGGCGGCCCCGAATTTGTCCAGGTGCCGTTTCCAAAAGGTACTTTGCTCGATGGTGTTCGCGGCCATAGCTGCAGTCTCCTACACACCTGCAACTTCGCACCCGCCGGGTGGATATTTTCGACGGCGCCGTTCACCCTTTGAGGCAGCAGCGTGCCGATGTGGAGCAGCGAAGAGAGGTGATACCGCTCTCCGCCCGCCGCCGCCAATCAGCCGGCGGCTATTGCGCCACATGCGACGGATAGCCGGCGTTGGTCGTCGCAGCAATGAGGGTCGGTACGCCGGTGACTGCGTCATCGAAAGAGACCGTGGCGACAGCACCCGACATTGCGTCGGCTTCCTTTACCTGGACCGCTGTGACACCCGAG
The DNA here is from genome assembly GCF_900067135.1 of Rhizobium sp. 9140. Lineage (NCBI taxonomy): Bacteria > Pseudomonadati > Pseudomonadota > Alphaproteobacteria > Hyphomicrobiales > Rhizobiaceae > Rhizobium > Rhizobium sp. 9140. Next base: position 39,929 of record NZ_FJUR01000006.1, read on the forward strand.
ACACGAGAGAGGGCCGTTTTGACGATGGGGGCGCAGAGCGCGCAGGTGGCGTTGTCAACGTTCAGTATAACAGTCTTCTCGCCGGCCACGGCGGCGAGCGGGGAAAGCAGAGCGAGGAGAACGGCAACTGCGACAGGGCGGATCATGGGATCATTCTCCTTTGGCTTAGAGGAACAGGGGCGCAAGTCTCGGGAACCCTAGTCCGACGATGACGAGGACGGTGGCAACCCAGAGGCCGGCTTTGGCGATCCGTCCCGACTTGGGCTGGGCGCAATAGGAGCCCTCAGCGCAGGCGACCTTTGGCTCGCGATAGACGAGATAGAACCCGTAGCCGAGGATACCGAACGTCATGGCGGCAAAAATCGGTTGATACGGTTCGAGGGCGGTGAGGTTGCTGATCCAGGCTCCGCCGATGCCCACGGTGAACAGGGCAAACGGGATGACGCAGCAACTCGAGACGGCGATCGCCCCGAGAATGCCGCCGGCGGCGAGCAGTTGCTGGCGTCCGCCCCGCTGGTGTTCCGATGTCACGTGGATGGCGGCGGTCGCCGACGTTCGGGATCCTTTGAGACCTGATGATGCCTCCATAATTGCTCACTTTCTGCATCGTTGAACAGCGATTTGCGAAGTAGCCTACGCCTTGTAGTCACTACAGACTCAAGGGGGATTTCAACGATTTGCGATCACGCTTCTGTGAGGGCGTTGGAAAGTGGAACCCGTTGAGCAGTCGCTGTCGTCTGAAGACCGTAGCTGGGGTTTTCAAGCATCATGAACCGTGGCGCTACCAATCTCTGTTTCCGCAGTGCCTACGTGGCCAAGCGATCAAGATTTTGTCTTGACCCTGTACCGAGTACAGGGTGTAACGAATCTCTTTGGCAGCGATCGCGTCATCGGGATACCCGACGCGGTCGTGCTTGTGATTAATGGACCGCGCCGCAGCGATGCTATGGATCTGCGATCAGAACGGAGAGCGCCTTGGACGACAAACCGACCGCCGGCATCGTGACCGCGATCATCATCGCGCCTTTAGTCGCGCTTTGCTGCCTTGGACCGGTAGTCATCGGCTCGGCGGTGGGCGGCGTTTTGGGCTGGTTCAGCGGGCAAGGTCTCGTGATAGGGGGTGTGCTGACACTCCTGGCTGGAGCCGCCGGCTATGCCCTCATGCGCTGGCGCCGGGCTTCATCTCGTCGGGAAGATGCCTCCCCGACATGCACATGTGACGAGCCCAAAGCACGGCCCGGCAGCCGCCAACCACCAACCATCCTTTGAGCCGGCACACTCCAATCGCGAAATACCCCGTACACTCGGAGATACGCCCTTGCCCATGACCACGCCGGCCGCGGACCTCGCGGAAACGATCGAAGAAAACTCCATTCTGACGCCGCAATTCAACGCGGATGGGCTCATTCCTGCAGTCGCCACGGATGCGGCGAACGGTGTGGTGCTAATGCTGGCGTGGATGAATGCGGAGGCGCTGGAAAAGACGATCGAGACCGGTCAGGCCTGGTACTGGAGCCGGTCCCGCAAGTGTCTTTGGCATAAGGGCGCGACGAGTGGGCAAGTCCAGCAGGTCGAGGAACTGCGCATCGATTGTGATCAGGACGCGGTGTGGCTCAAGGTGCGCGCTGGCGGAGACGGCGGATGTTGCCATACCGGCCGGGCGAGTTGCTTCTATCGCCGGATCGTTACGGCGCCGGGTCGCCCGACGCTCCGCCGGGTGCCGGATGCCCCGCCGAGATAGGTCCTCAGGGTAATATCGATGTTTTCGAGCGCGACCAGGCGCTCCAGTATCACGGTCAGAAGACCGACCAGCCGCCGAAAACCCTCCAAAGCCACCTCCGGAAAGCCGTTCCGCCGGCGTGTCGCGATGGAGAGAGTATTGATCGTGCCATCACCGAAGCGCAGCGGAACGATAAGATAGTCGGTAAAGCCGTCAGCCCTAAGTTCGCCGTAGAGGTCGCACCGAAACGCTCGGACGTCCTGCAGGCGAGGAACGCGGAGCTCGTGCGCGTCGTGTGCACATGATGATCCGGGGAAGCGAGATAGCCCGGTCGGTTCTTCAGACCATGCGGCCAATCGATGACACGAACTCTGTCGTCGTCGGCAAGCCAGAGATAGGTCCGGGCACGGAAGGCCGGATGCAGCGGCTGCGCGCTCACAAAGATGCGATCGACGCGAAGCGTTGCCGCGGACAGCAACCGTCCGATATCGCGGATCACCGCACGCGCGTCGGTCGACGCAGCGGCGCTGTCGGAGAGACCGAGTGCGAGGCGGCCGAGATGCATGCCCGGATCGCCGTAGGGTGCCTCGGAATCACAGACCCGGCGCTTGGTCATGGGCGTAATCCTGCTGAACGGGCAGGACTAAGACGCTCGACCGTCGGGAATCGCTGACTGGGGGACATTCCTTTGCTCATGCTGTCCTCGATGGTAAGGCCGTTGGCCGTTCGAAACGATCGTGTGTCTGCCGGTGGGGCGCCTCCCAAACTCTGCTCCCCGTCGCGTCGAGCGTTTTCAGAGACGCCCGCAATCGAAATGCCAGCCTTGCCGCATCAGCTACACCATCGAACTGATGTCCGACGCATAGCTGGGATAGGCGAAGATGATGCCCTTGATCCTGTTCGCGGTCAGCCCTGCGCCCATAGCCATGGCAAAGAGATTGATTTGTTCCTCCGCTCCGGGGCCGATCAGATGTGCACCAAGAATATGGCCGGTCCCGTTCTCGACCAGAACCTTGTAGGCACTGTAGCGCGCCCCGACCCGCAGCGACGAGTACCAGCCGGCGGTCTTTTCGAAATGCGTGTCAAAGGCCAGCCCCTTGTCGCGTGCTGCGGCTTCGGACAGGCCGACCGAGGAAAGCTGCGGCAGCGTGAAGACAACGCTTGGGATCGGCGGATAACTGACCGCGCGCTCATCCTTTCCTGCGAGCAGGTTCTTGCCTGCAATCCGGCCTTCGTTGGCCGAAACCGGGGTCAGATTAGGCCCACTGTCGGCACAGTCGCCGGCTGCAAAAATGGCGGAATTTGTGGTCCGCATGTAGGGGCTGACCTTGATGCCTTTGCGGCCGTATTCCACGCCCGCGGCCTCCAGGTTGAGATGCTCGATGTTGGGCACGCGCCCGGTGGCATGAACCACCAGATCACAATTGATCGTCTGCTTTCCTTCCGGCGTCTTATAGGTAACGGTGAAATCCGACCCGTCTTTCTCGATCTTCAGAACCTTGGCCTCGGTCCGCAGGTCAATCCCCAGATCGGCGGTCGCCTCGGAAAGGATACCGACCAGGTCGGGGTCGAAATTGCCCAGCGGTCGCTCCATCATCTCCAGAACCGTGACTTCCCGCGCCCCTGCGCGTTTGGAGATATGGGCAAATTCCATCGCAATGAATCCGCCGCCGACGAACACGACCCGGTCCGGCCGTTCGGGCAGCTCGAGAAAGTCGGTGCTAGTCGCCAGCAACTCCTCGCCGGGGATATTCAGCGTCATTGGCCGAGCGCCGGTGGCGATATGAAAGTTCCGGGACGACAAGATCTCGCCATTCACCTCGATCTTGTCTCGCCCGGTGAAGCGTGCCTCGCCATGCAACACGGTGATACCGGCTTTCTCCAGCCCGCCCTCGATGCGACCAGGCATCGCGTCGGTGAACGTGCGCTTGAAGGCGATCATGTCCGCCCAGTCGACGGATGTCTGTGCTTCCAGCCCCTTGCCGCTCAAGTTGCGGGCCCAGTCAATGCCCTCAGTCACGGCGATCAGCATCTTTTTGGGATCGCAGCCTCGCAATGCACAGGTGCCGCCGAAAGGAAGGGCGTCGATGCTGGCGACCTTCCAGCCAGCGTCAGCGGCCATCCGGGCGACACCATTTCCACCCGTCCCACCTCCGATCACGATCAGATCGAAGCTTTTGTTATCGCTCATGCAATTCTCCTCTCCTAAAAGACTACTTTTCCCCCTGACAAAAAACCTAACCCCCACAGCAAGGTTTGCAACGCCCTGCCTGCAATAATACCCTTCTCAACATGACATCCGGCGACGCTTTTGAGCAGAACTACTTGCGCCGACCGTATATCGGTTGACCGACGGGGCCTTTGCCGTCGGTCTTGCCATTTGCCCGCGCGCGGTGCCGCCACAAGTAGATTCCGACAATGGCCAAGACGGCCGCTGCCAGCCAGAAGTAGCCGCCGCCGACCAGCCAACTGGCAAGGCCGGCAAAGCTGATCGCGCCTGTTGCTGCCAGTACAATCGCGCCGCAGCAGACGATCTTAGCCGCGAGCAATCCCGCAAGGCCGTATCCGTTCGAAGGTTCCATCGAAGCCTCCTATCCGGCGCAGCATGACAGCTTCGCCACGTCCTTGCCGAAGCCCTGCGCCGCCAGTTTCAACCCTTCGACCGTGGTGAGATAAGGGAAGATTGTCTCGCCGAGCGCCTTCGCCGTCATGCCGTGCTTGATGGCCAACACCACCGTCTGGATGCTGTCGGCGCCCTCGGGCGCGAGGATCTGTCCACCAAGCAATCGGTCGCTTTTGGCGTCGGCAACCAGTTTGATGAGCCCGCGCGTGTCGCGCGCGGCCAGCGCCCTCGGCACCTGGTCAAGAGATACGATCGAAGTCTTGGTCTCGAAGCCGGCGTCGCGAGCCGCCTGTTCGGTCAGGCCGACGCCCGCGACCTGCGGATCGGTGAACGTCACCCACGGCATGGCCGCATTGTCATAGACAAGGCTGTCACCGTTCAGTGCGTTTTGGGCAGCGAGCTTGGCGCCATAGGCTGCCATATAGACGAACTGGTCGCGACCGGTGACATCACCTGCCGCATAGACGCCAGGCTTTGAGGTGCGCATCCGCTCATCAACCAAGACGCCGCCATTACCGCATAGCTTAACTCCCGCCTCGGCAAGGCCAAGACCGCCGGTGTTCGGGGACCGCCCAGTGGTCAAAAGCACCTGCTCGGCCGCGATCACTTCGTCCGCTCCGTCGATGGCGACCGTCAGTTCGACACCGCGGTCCGTGCGCGCGATCCGGCGATAGGAGAGGCCGGTTAGGACGGTAATGCCCTCGTCGCGAAGATAACCGGTCAATGCTGCGGAGATTTCCGGCTCGGCTTCCGGCAACAGGCGGCGGCGGGTTACAAGTGTCACTTCCGCCCCGGCACGGGCGAACATCTGCGCCAGTTCACAGCCGATATAGCCACCGCCGATCACCAGCAGCGAACGCGGCAGCTCGGAAAGCTCGAGCGCGGTCGTGCTGGTGAGGTAAGGCACATCCCCAATGCCGGGAATGTCCGGCAGGGCCGGCGCTGATCCGGTAGCAATGATGATTTTGCCAGCCATGATCGGATCGCCGTTCACAATCAGAGCGCCCTGACCATTCAGGCGCGCTTTCCCTTCCAGATAGGCGACGCCGTTGTATTGTGGCAGAAGGTCGACATATTTCTTCTGCCTGAGCGTGGTCACCAGGTCGTCCTTGGCGGCGACCAAACGGCCCCAGTCAGCGACGTTGGCTTCCCCGGCAAGACCGGGAAAGCGATGCGCGGCGCGTGCACCATGCAGCGCCTCGGCAGCGCGGATCATCGTCTTCGACGGTACGCAGCCGACATTGACACAGGTGCCGCCGATCGTGCCGTGGCCGATCAGGGCGACATTCGCCCCCTGCTCAGAGGCCGTGATTGCGGCCGAGAACCCGGCCGAACCGGCACCGATCACCGCAAGATCGTAGCGGCCATTGCCTTTTTGGGGCGCACAGCAGTCAGACATGAAAATCTCCTAATGTTTCCTGGTATCGATGTGTGAACGATGTCGCCACAGCAGGTAACCGGCTGCGGCAATGATGAGGATGAGAATTGGCACCAGACCGTAGACCGCTGTTGTCAGCGCTCCCACGCCGATCAAACCTGCCGCCACCAGCAGGATCGGCACCAGACAGCACAGCGCCGCGATCAAGACGCCAACCACTCCGACGCCAAGCATGGACCGGTCAGGCACGGACTCAACTCCCGATCGCCTTGGCAGGATAGCCAACATTGGTGGAAGCAGCGGCAATGGCCGCGACCGTCGCGGTCGACGGGTCATAGGCAACCGTCGCCGTCTTGGCCTCGAAATCCACCTTGACCGACTTCACGCCCGCAACGCCTTCCATGGCCTTGCGCACGGTGACCGGACAAAGGGCACAATACATGTTCTCGATTGCGAAGGTCTGCGTCAGCTCCTTGACGGTAACCGTTTCCGACGCGGATTGTGCGGACGCGGGAAGGGCAAGTGGCAGCATAATAGTACCGCTCAAGCCAAGCGCAGCCGCGGCGACCAGATGTTTCGACAGGTATTTCACGTGGTTATCTCCTCGTTTCAATAGAACAGCGGCGCCCACCAGCCGATGGTGCTGGCGAGCACGATGAGGATCGTTGCGATCCAAAGCGCGGTCTTGGTGATGATGGCGGAGCGCGGACGGGCGCAGTAGGAACCCGGCTCGCACGCGGCTTTGGGCTTGAAATAGACCTGCCAGAAGCCAAACCCGAGCGGCACGAGTGTCGCCGCCGCGATATAGGGCTTATAGGGTTCGAGCATCGTCAGGTTGCCGATCCATGCGCCCGATACACCGAGTGTCACCAGGAGCAGCGGGACGATGCAACAGGCCGATGCCAGAAAAGCGCCGATAACGCTTATCGCCGCGAGCCCGCCCTCGCGCCGATCCGGTTCGGCGGCCGCCTTCGAAGAATTCAATGTCTTGCTACCAATTTCGTTCATCGCAAACCATCCTCGATTTCTGACTGAAAACAGGATAGGCTCTGTAGCCAGTACAGACTCAAGAGGTATTTTCACCATGAATTCTCTTCTTTCCGCCAAGGGACTGCAGCGCCACCAATTGGCCCGTGCGACCGGCTGCCATCTGGAGACCATCCGCTATTACGAGAAGATCGGCCTGCTACCCGACCCGCCGCGCAGCGCCAGCGGTTATCGCATCTATGACGAAACCGACGTCCGCCGCCTGCGCTTCATCCTCAGGGCGCGCGAACTCGGCTTTGGCATCGACGAGGTCCGCGGCCTGCTTCATCTTGTCGATTGCAGAAGCCAGACCTGCGCGGAGGTGCAGCGCCGGACCGAACCGCATCTAGCCGAGGTTCGCGCCAAGATTGCCGACCTCCAGCGCATTGAAGCGGTGCTCGTGACAATGATCTCGCAATGCTCTGGCGAAGACGTGCCGGAATGCCCGATCCTTAACGCGCTCGCCGCTTGACGGGCGCTTAGGGTGTCATTTCGCCCCATACCGGAACCGACCCCTTGGATAGCGAACGGTCCTGTCCTCGAAGCTGGTTGGCAGGTGGCGGTCGAGGGTGGTCATGATATCGCCTGCGGAGGTTGCGAATTCAGCTTCGGGCACGAAAATTTGTACAGACGGGCCGTAGTCATGGTCGGCCGACGTCTCAGTGTCGAAACCCAGCACTTCCGAACCAAGGCCGATCCTGCATGCCGCGTGCTGCATTGCAGGGTAATGGTCTCGCAATATCGGAGCGACCACTGTCTGATAGTACCGTCGCGAAAGAGCTATTCCAATTCCTTCTGGCATCAAATTTCCCATCAGCGAGCTTCACCTCGCATGCCCAACGGAGATGTCCGGTGCGTGTCCCTTAGGGAGCTCATTACCGACCTAGAGAAGCCTGGCTGCTCTGCCACTCCGTCTCGTTGCGCTGTTGTAGTATTCGGATGCCTGTTGGACGGATCGATGCCGGGATTGTTCCATAGCTTCGGGTAGGGGGATGCCGCGATTGGCCGCTTCGGTTAAGTAGCCGGAGCGCAGGCCATGCGCTGAATACTCCGCAGGATCGAGACCAGCCATATCTGCACGCTGCTTGACGATGTCGTTGATTGCCTTCGGATCCAGCGAACGCTTGGAAACATTGCCCCAGCGATCAATCGCCCGAAACACACTGCCGCTTTCGATCCTGGCAAGCGCGAGCCAGGCATTCAGCGCTTCGACAGGCCGGCCCGTGAGATAGACGATTTCCTGATTGTCAGCGCCGCTGGTCTTGGTGCGACCGAGATGGATGGACAAGGAGGGCAGGGGAGGCGACCCTTCGACAGGGATGGGTGCTTCCATGACCAACTGCTCCTTGCGCAGTCCGGCAACTTCGCTGCGGCGCCGACCACCGGACGCGAAAGCAACCATCAGGATCGCCTTGTCTCGGATATCGCGCAGGCTGTTGGACCGGCATGTGCCAATCAACTTGGACAGGACATCGCCTGTCACCGCCTTGGCGCTCTTGCGCCGTTTAGGGCGCGGGGTTGCTCGTACTGCCAGTCTTATCGCCGACTTGAGAGCAGGGGAGGCGAAGGCGCCAACCAGTCCGCGCCATTTGGTCAACGTCGACCAGGTGGCCAGGCGACGGCGAACCGTATCCGGGGCATGCGGCCCCGTCTTCCGCAGAAAACCCTGGAGCCGTAGCTTGTCTTCGATGTCGGTAGGCATACCGTGGCCCGGATCTGTCAGGCGTTTCTCAGGATCCCAAAGGTGATGGGCGACAAACTTCAGCAGGAGAGCCTCGGGCGCGGGCCAGGGGAGTGACCGGCCCGTGGCCGCCAGCGCCCATGCCTGCAGATATGCGAGATCAGAGGTCAGGGCACGCAAGGTGTTGGCGCCCATGCCCTCATTGACCAGATGCCGAAGTGTCTCGACATCCTGATCCGTAAGAAGTTCGGCCAGTTCGTCGCGGCGTTCCAATGGAAGAACGGCGGCGATAGTGTCCAGTTCTTCCAAACGCCGCGACACCAACTCGTTAGCCGACAGTGATATCGCCGGCTTTCGCATCATGGTTTGATCCCCGGGGAATCAGCAGGTTTGCAAAAGTTCCGGAAAGCCCGTATATTCCGGAACAAAGGAGATCTACCATGACGTCGATTGTGACGGCAGCTGCCGTTTCGAAGAATTTTGGCGCCTACCAGGATGCGGCCGTGCGAGAGCCGGTCATCATTACCAAGAACGGCCGGCCGCGCACGGTGCTCATGGCCTATGAAGATTACGTCCGCCTGGCCAAGCGCGATCGGCGGGTCGATCTGACAGCTGCGATCAGTGACGACGAGCTCGACGCGATCGAGGCTTCGACGATGGAGCCTGGCTTGGATCATCTCAATACCGAACTGCTGATGGACAAGAATGCTGCCGATTGAACCCAAGGTCGGCTGGGTCTTTCGCTATTCCTATCTCTGGCACTGGCAGCATCTGGACGGACGGGAAGAGGGTGACAAGGACCGCCCCGCTGTCGTGCTGGCCATTGTTGCAATGCTTGAGGACGGGACACCTGCAGTACGTGTCCTGCCGATAACGCATTCGCCGCCGTCTGATCCCCACGATGCAATCGAAATCCCGCCTGCCACCAAGCGCCGCCTGGGTCTCGATGACGAGCGATCCTGGATCGTGTTGACCGAAAGCAACCGCTTTGTCTGGCCGGGGCCCGACGTTCGGCCTGTTGATAGCGAGAGCGGGTATCAAGGGTCGCTACCCCCGGCACTCTTTGAAGAGGTGAAGCGCCGGTTCGTTGAGCTCGCGAGAAGCCAGCGGCACAAGGCGACCATTCGCAGCGGCTGAGCTGCTCTTCATCCTATTGCTTGTCGTCAAAATCTACGCCTCCCGCTGTAATCTTCGCCGTGATTTGGCACGACTCTAAGCCTTTAGAGCCGTCAGATCAATCACCTCCGATAAGCATTACTTATCGGTGGTGAGCCACCACGGGCACGCTCATAAGAAGTACAGAACCGTAAGCTACATATAGCTTTCGCGTAACGAATCGTTTACCATAAATTCAATGTCTTACGATCTCGCAAAATTGCCCATCCAGAGCCTGCTCCGGCCGATCTCCGAGGCCGCCGTCGCGCTTGGCCGTCTCGACGAACGCATTGCCCGCTCCCCCGTCGGCGAGGGCTTTGTCGAGCGCGCACATTTTCTCGATGCGCATGCCTCACTCTGGGTCGATGGCGAACTCGTCCATCTCGAGGACCTCGTTTTGCATGATGCGCTTCGAGATATCCGCGCCCCCACCCACGAACTCACCATCGCCCGCGACATCCTGAAAACCCGCCGTCGCATCGCCGCCCATCCGCCCGCCTGGGCCCTGTCTGATCAAGGCCTCGCCTCCCTCCGCGGGCGGGCGTGGCCCGCAGCAACATGGGGTGGAGACGGGGAGGGGGTGTCAGATGGGAATCTTGAGGTGAGCGACGCTCGGGTTTGGGTAGGGGAGGTCGAAGATCCTGATGCCGGCGGTCTTAGTGATGCGTTTGCCGCGATCGATGCGGTTCTTGCCCGGTCCGGGGCTGCAATCGAGGAGGCGAAGAAGCCGGGTCGCGCCAAGAACGTTCCGGACAAGGATCCCTTCGTCTACGATGTCGACTGGGATGAGGACGAGCGGCTGGAGGAGTGGCGGGCCGTGCTGGCGCGGGCCCAGGACTTGCCGCCGGTTCTCCATGCCATTGTTGCCCTGGATGCCTGGAATGAGATCGCTGTCCTCCAGCACGCGCCCTGGCTTGAGAGCGGCGGTGCAAAATTAGACCACGGTAGCGGCGGGATTGTCCCGCTTCGGGCGGCGTAAAAGTCGGCCACCTATTTCTCTTCTGCAATGAGCGCAGGAGGGCCTGGGGATCTATACCGTGGAATTATATCTGAAGGTTCGACTGGCTTGCTCGGAAGGCATGAGCCGGCGTCAGGCTGCAAAGCATTTCAACATATCGCGCGACAGCGTTTCCAAGATGCTGTCCTATTCGACGCCACCTGGCTATCAGCGACAATCACCGATCCGGCGGCCCAAGCTGGATGCGTTTGTCTCGACGATCGATCACTGGCTGGACGAAGACAGACAAGTGCCGCGCAAGCAGCGCCATACGGCCAAGCGGGTGTTTGACCGGCTTCGAGACGAATGCGGGTTCACTGGCGGCTATACGATCATCAAGGATTACATGCGCGAGCGGGATCAGCGCCGCCAGGAAGTGTTCGTGCCGCTGTCGCATCCGCCCGGCCATGCGCAGGCCGATTTCGGTGAGGCGATGGTGGTCATCGGCGGTGTCGAGCAGAAGGCGCATTTCTTCGTGCTCGACCTTCCGCACAGCGACGGCTGCTACGTGCGGGCCTATCCGGCGGCAGTGGCCGAGGCCTGGGTCGATGGCCATGTCCATGCGTTCGCTTTCTTCGGCGCCGTGCCGCAATCGATCGTCTACGACAACGACCGTTGCCTGGTGGCGAAGATTTTGCCTGACGGCACCCGCAAGCGCGCGACGTTGTTCAGCGGCTTCCTGTCCCACTACCTTATCCGGGATCGCTATGGCCGTCCCGGCAAGGGCAACGACAAGGGGAACGTCGAGGGTCTCGTCGGCTATGCCCGGCGCAACTTCATGGTACCGATCCCGCAGTTTGCGACATGGGAGGCGTTCAACACCTTTCTGGAGGAGCAGTGCCGGAAGCGCCAGCGCGACAGGCTGCGCGGCGAGAGCGAGACGATCGGCGAGCGCTTGCGGCGCGATCTGGCTGCCATGCGCGCCTTGCCAGCCTCGCCATTTGATGCCTGCGACCAGGCAAGTGCCAAGGTGACGGCGCAGTCGCTGGTGCGCTACAAGACCAACGACTATTCCGTCCCGGTCGCCTATGGCCATCAGGATGTGTGGGTGCGCGGCTATGTCAACGAAGTGGTCATTGGTGGCCGTGGCGAGATCATCGCCCGCCATCCTCGGTGCTGGGAACGGGAAGACGTCGTCTTCGATCCTGTCCATTACCTGCCGCTGATCGAGCAGAAGATCAATTCGCTGGATCAGGCAGCGCCCCTCCAGGGCTGGGACTTGCCGCAAGAGTTCGCTACGCTGCGCCGGTTGATGGAAGGCCGCATGGCCAAACACGGCCGGCGTGAGTACGTGCAGGTCCTCCGCCTGCTGGAGAGCTTCGAACTCGCCGATCTGCATGCGGCGGTGAAGCAGGCGATCCAGCTTGGCGCCATTGGCTTTGACGCCGTCAAGCATCTGATCCTGTGCCGGGTGGAACGCCGGCCGCCCAGACTGGACCTGTCCATCTACCCGTATTTGCCGAGGGCGACGGTCGAGACGACATCGGCGAAGGCGTATATGCGTCTCCTGTCGTCGGATGCGGGAGAAGTCGCATGAACACCCAAGCACCCGAGATCCTTCTCACCCATTATCTCAAAACCCTGAAGCTGCCGAGTTTCCAGCGCGAGTACCAGAAGCTGGCCCGGCTGTGCGCCACCGAAGGCGTCGATCATGTCGGATACCTCACCCGGCTTGCCGAGCGGGAGATGATCGAACGGGACCGTCGCAAGGTCGAGCGTCGCATCAAGGCGGCCAGGTTCCCGGTCGTCAAAAGCCTCGACAGTTTCGACTTCGCCGCCATCCCAAAGCTGAACAGGATGCAGGTGCTGGAACTGGCGCGCTGCGAATGGATCGAGCGCAGGGAGAACGTTATCGCTCTCGGCCCCAGCGGCACGGGCAAGACCCATGTGGCGCTCGGCCTCGGCCTGGCCGCCTGCCAGAAGGGCCTGTCCGTTGGGTTCACGACAGCGGCCGCACTGGTCAGCGAGATGATGGAGGCGCGCGACGAGCGGCGTCTCATCCGGTTCCAGAAGCAGATGGCCGCCTACCAGCTGTTGATCATCGATGAACTGGGCTTCGTGCCGCTGTCAAAGACCGGCGCGGAATTGCTGTTCGAGCTGATCTCGCAACGATACGAGCGAGGCGCGACCCTGATCACCAGCAACCTTCCTTTTGACGAATGGACGGAAACCTTGGGGTCCGAGCGCCTGACCGGCGCTTTGCTCGACCGCATCACCCATCACGTCAGCATCCTCGAGATGAACGGCGACAGCTATCGTCTCGCCCAAAGCCGCGCCCGAAAGGCCGGCTGACGCCCTTCGAAAATCGCAACGCGCGCATGAGACCCCCGCTCGGGCCTAAGCCCTCCCGGCGGTCTCATGCGCGCGCCACAAGTGGCCGACTTTTGCGCCGCCGCGTGGCAGGATTTTACTCCGCCGTTGACACCATCTCCTGCGTCTCGCGCGGATAGGCTCTCACATACATCATCCGGCTGTGGCAGAGCCGGACATGCGCCACCTTCACCGTCGTCGTCACGCCGTTCAGCACGACGATCTCGTGGCTCCAGTCGAACTGGTAGGCCTCGCCCGGCGCATAATAGAGCGGGACATAGGCTTCCGCCGTCACGGAGCCGCGCTCCTTCGCCCAGGTTCGGGCGTAGCGGCGAACTGTGTCGTAACCGCCCTCGTAGCCGAGGTCGCGCAAGTCCTCGAATATCCGGATCAGTGTCAGCCGCTCGCGGGAAGCCTTCGCCTCATTGGCGAGCAGCATTCCATCAAGATGATCGCGCCAGGGGCCGAGCTTTGGCTGAGGTTGACGGGTCCGCTCGTATTTGAACTCCGTCTCATCGCTGCGCAGAACCTGCCGCACCACTTTCCGCGATATGCCAAGCTCCCGGCAGATCGCCTTGATCGACTTGCCCTGCACACGGGAAAGCCGACGTATCTTCAGAATTGTCTCCACAACAAGCATCCAAATAAAAAGCCTCCGATGAAACCGGAGGCTGTTGTAACCCCATCGCAGATGGGGGTCCCATTTGGACGCCGATCACCCCATTTGCGGGGTCCTTATTCCATGCCTAATCACACAGGAGTAATTGGCATCGAAAGGTCGCTCTGTCCTGTTCGAGACACCGACAACTACCCAGCGACGTTTGCCGTCTTGGTCGAGATAAAGAGTAAGGATGGCGGCGTCAGCCAGGTAAGGGTCACTTGGGGTGAGAACTTCCGATATGGCTGGCGTCGCCAAGACCGTCAGCGGGAAAAGCAGATAACGCATTTGGTCGTCCTCTGTGGTCGCGAGGTTTACGCGTCAAGGCAAAGCGTCATTTCCGAGGCTTGGGCGTGCTGAGTGAGGAGGGCGATGGTCCCGCGACCGGCAGTTCGCGGTTCACAGCCTCAGCCAAGTCAAGATGGCAGGCTTGAGATGCCGCGTGGTCGATCTCAGCGTCGGTCACATACCGCTCAAAAACCTCTCCCGCCAGGCGCACGCGGTATTCTGCATTTCGCTGGTTATCCAGCCGGACAGAGCTAACCCGACCGTCGACCGTTTGCGTCAGTCGGCGAAATGGGCTGCTCCTCAAAGCAACGACATCTCCAAGCTTATAACGTGGCTGCGACATTTGATGTCCTCCAGTTAAAACATGCTGCTGGCGAGCGTTTGATACAGGGGGCGTGCCGACGTTGGATTCTGAGTCTCGCGTTAGGTCGCATCAGAGCTACACGCAACAATGGGTTTGGCAGGCGGCGGCGCGTTCAATGTCCCGGCGCGGGCGAATTAGGATTCGCGGGGATTGCCCTATCTGCACTTATGAGTGCATCGAGGGACTCCTCGTTGAGCCTGTATGCTTCAGTAAGCCCTTGTGAAGTCACCATGAAGGTGAGTGTCCTGTGATAGGCTTCCCACATTACGTCGAGGGGTTCTTCCTCGACTAGAACCTCGAATTCACCAGGCGGGTGAGGTTGAACCATGCCCGGGAGCAGAAATGGGTTCAAGAACCGCACCCGTTTCGAGAAAGTCCGCATCATTAGACCCCTGTAGGTGTTTTCCTGCGCGGCCTCCACCTAGAGCAGATCGCGAAGCACTATGTATAGAATGAACCCAATCGATAGCACTGGTGCCCACGCGTAGAAGATCGCTGTGGTCCTTGCCAGGAGGTCTTTGGATGGTAGGTGTGGTGCTGAACATGCGGAAGACATCGTGGTCCTCCTTCAGGTTGGGGCTGGGGTCTCGCAACCCCCGCCAACAGCGCCCGTAAAGTGGCTGCTGGAGTACGCACTATGCGCTTCTCAACGCCGAATGCAATAGCCACACCGGCTGGCAAAGTTGTTGATTTGGTCAATCTGAGAGCGGCGGTGCAAAATTAGACCACGGTAGCGGCGGGATTGTCCCGCTTCGGGCGGCGTAAAAGTCGGCCACCTATTTCTCTTCTGCAATGAGCGCAGGAGGGCCTGGGGATCTATACCGTGGAATTATATCTGAAGGTTCGACTGGCTTGCTCGGAAGGCATGAGCCGGCGTCAGGCTGCAAAGCATTTCAACATATCGCGCGACAGCGTTTCCAAGATGCTGTCCTATTCGACGCCACCTGGCTATCAGCGACAATCACCGATCCGGCGGCCCAAGCTGGATGCGTTTGTCTCGACGATCGATCACTGGCTGGACGAAGACAGACAAGTGCCGCGCAAGCAGCGCCATACGGCCAAGCGGGTGTTTGACCGGCTTCGAGACGAATGCGGGTTCACTGGCGGCTATACGATCATCAAGGATTACATGCGCGAGCGGGATCAGCGCCGCCAGGAAGTGTTCGTGCCGCTGTCGCATCCGCCCGGCCATGCGCAGGCCGATTTCGGTGAGGCGATGGTGGTCATCGGCGGTGTCGAGCAGAAGGCGCATTTCTTCGTGCTCGACCTTCCGCACAGCGACGGCTGCTACGTGCGGGCCTATCCGGCGGCAGTGGCCGAGGCCTGGGTCGATGGCCATGTCCATGCGTTCGCTTTCTTCGGCGCCGTGCCGCAATCGATCGTCTACGACAACGACCGTTGCCTGGTGGCGAAGATTTTGCCTGACGGCACCCGCAAGCGCGCGACGTTGTTCAGCGGCTTCCTGTCCCACTACCTTATCCGGGATCGCTATGGCCGTCCCGGCAAGGGCAACGACAAGGGGAACGTCGAGGGTCTCGTCGGCTATGCCCGGCGCAACTTCATGGTACCGATCCCGCAGTTTGCGACATGGGAGGCGTTCAACACCTTTCTGGAGGAGCAGTGCCGGAAGCGCCAGCGCGACAGGCTGCGCGGCGAGAGCGAGACGATCGGCGAGCGCTTGCGGCGCGATCTGGCTGCCATGCGCGCCTTGCCAGCCTCGCCATTTGATGCCTGCGACCAGGCAAGTGCCAAGGTGACGGCGCAGTCGCTGGTGCGCTACAAGACCAACGACTATTCCGTCCCGGTCGCCTATGGCCATCAGGATGTGTGGGTGCGCGGCTATGTCAACGAAGTGGTCATTGGTGGCCGTGGCGAGATCATCGCCCGCCATCCTCGGTGCTGGGAACGGGAAGACGTCGTCTTCGATCCTGTCCATTACCTGCCGCTGATCGAGCAGAAGATCAATTCGCTGGATCAGGCAGCGCCCCTCCAGGGCTGGGACTTGCCGCAAGAGTTCGCTACGCTGCGCCGGTTGATGGAAGGCCGCATGGCCAAACACGGCCGGCGTGAGTACGTGCAGGTCCTCCGCCTGCTGGAGAGCTTCGAACTCGCCGATCTGCATGCGGCGGTGAAGCAGGCGATCCAGCTTGGCGCCATTGGCTTTGACGCCGTCAAGCATCTGATCCTGTGCCGGGTGGAACGCCGGCCGCCCAGACTGGACCTGTCCATCTACCCGTATTTGCCGAGGGCGACGGTCGAGACGACATCGGCGAAGGCGTATATGCGTCTCCTGTCGTCGGATGCGGGAGAAGTCGCATGAACACCCAAGCACCCGAGATCCTTCTCACCCATTATCTCAAAACCCTGAAGCTGCCGAGTTTCCAGCGCGAGTACCAGAAGCTGGCCCGGCTGTGCGCCACCGAAGGCGTCGATCATGTCGGATACCTCACCCGGCTTGCCGAGCGGGAGATGATCGAACGGGACCGTCGCAAGGTCGAGCGTCGCATCAAGGCGGCCAGGTTCCCGGTCGTCAAAAGCCTCGACAGTTTCGACTTCGCCGCCATCCCAAAGCTGAACAGGATGCAGGTGCTGGAACTGGCGCGCTGCGAATGGATCGAGCGCAGGGAGAACGTTATCGCTCTCGGCCCCAGCGGCACGGGCAAGACCCATGTGGCGCTCGGCCTCGGCCTGGCCGCCTGCCAGAAGGGCCTGTCCGTTGGGTTCACGACAGCGGCCGCACTGGTCAGCGAGATGATGGAGGCGCGCGACGAGCGGCGTCTCATCCGGTTCCAGAAGCAGATGGCCGCCTACCAGCTGTTGATCATCGATGAACTGGGCTTCGTGCCGCTGTCAAAGACCGGCGCGGAATTGCTGTTCGAGCTGATCTCGCAACGATACGAGCGAGGCGCGACCCTGATCACCAGCAACCTTCCTTTTGACGAATGGACGGAAACCTTGGGGTCCGAGCGCCTGACCGGCGCTTTGCTCGACCGCATCACCCATCACGTCAGCATCCTCGAGATGAACGGCGACAGCTATCGTCTCGCCCAAAGCCGCGCCCGAAAGGCCGGCTGACGCCCTTCGAAAATCGCAACGCGCGCATGAGACCCCCGCTCGGGCCTAAGCCCTCCCGGCGGTCTCATGCGCGCGCCACAAGTGGCCGACTTTTGCGCCGCCGCGTGGCAGGATTTTACTCCGCCGTTGACACATCGGCGCCCAGTTCGACCACGCGCCCGGGCACGCGGGCGCTGACATCGACCCGTGGCGCCTCGGCCTCGCCCTGCACCAGCATGGCGACGGGGCGGGTGGCGTACCATACCAGCCCCGCGACCAGGGCTGCCAGGATCAGCAGGACGACATAGGGCAGCACCCGGGATCGGCGTCTGGCGGGCATCGAAGGGGACAGGTCGGAAGAGATCGAGGTCATGAGGATCCTTTTGGTTTATCGCCGCGTCCGCATGGATGGCCGGGATCGCCCTTGCGCCCTACCATAACGTGGGGAGCGGGTCAAAGTTGCCGGAGCTGCCGCCCTGCGGCCGGAGAGGTACTTTGCCCCTTGCTCAAGGCGCGTCGCGTCGTCGGCCAGCCGTTGCCTCGCGCCAGAGAAGGGCATGGCCGGACGGGCGCAAATCGCGGCAAGCGCAAGAACAGGAAAACTCAGGTCCCGCGGCCTTAAAGCAGGGAGGACGTGACGCGGCGTCGACAGGAACTTTCCGATGGATGTCACGTTAAGCGGCCAAGCGGTGACAGGCCCGCCCTTAGCAGAAATAAATCACCCATCAAGGCCTTCATTTGGAGACCGTGAATCAAAGATCAATCAAAATTAATAGGTCCTGAGCCTAGCTGAAAGGTTCCTTCCCGTAGGGCCATCCTGGGATCGATTCACGGCGGTTTTCTGAATGACTGGGCCAGAACGGCCGAATAACGCGCCAAATTGATGTGCTCAAGAATCTCCCGCGAACCAATGGTGCCGTTACGTCGCGACACATCAACGGCGCCTTATCAGTAAATTCAGAGGTGTGAGAAGCGCAAAAGACAAGGCCATCCACTATCGCGGATGACCTGTCGTATTCATCTATTCATCTCCCGATTCGGCCGGGCCATCCATTCCGGATGGAAACACGAGCCTTACCCTGCAGTCAAACGGCAGCTTAGGGTGCCGACCGCTCCGCTATTTCGCGGCCAGCAGGGTGAACGGCATCGTAAAGTTAACGGAACTTGGGGCTTGATAGGCGATGAAGAGGCATGACAGACCGTGATCCGCTCTACCGTCGCCACCGCTTTCCCGCTGAAATCATTGCCCACGCGGTGTGGCTCTATTTCCGTTTTCCCCTGAGCCTGCGGATGGTCGAAGACATGCTGGCCGCTCGTGGCATCATTGTCTCGCATCAAACGATCCGGCTGTGGGCAGAGAAATTCGGACGAACTTTCACCAACCAAATCCGTCAACGTTCGCGCGGCCGACTCGGCGATAAATGGCATCTCGATGAGGTCGTTATTTCGATCCGGGGCAAGAAGCATTGGCTATGGCGCGCCGTGGATCAGGACGGTTTTGTCCTGGAGGTTCTGGTGCAAAGCCGCCGCGACGCCAAGGCGGCCAAGCGCCTGATGCGCAAGCTTTTGAAAGGCCAGGGACGATCGCCGCGCGTGATGATCACCGACAAGCTTCGCTCCTATGGCGCCGCAAAGCAGGAAATCATGCCCGGTGTCGAGCACCGCTCCCATAAAGGCCTGAACAATCGGGCGGAGAATTCCCACCAGCCGATCCGACAGCGAGAGCGGATCATGAAGCGCTTCAAGTCAAAGCGACATCTGCAACTCTTCGTTTCCATCCATGATCCGATTGCCAACCTCTTCCACATCCCGCGCCACGACATTCCCTCCAGCCATCATCGCGAACTGCGCAAAGCGGCGATGAACCTATGGGCGAAGATCGCTCGCGCATGAGCAGTGCACGTGGCGGGCGTCACGCTTTTGCTTCGCTGAAGTTAACTTTACGATGCCGCGTCAGGCGCTGGCGCAAAACGCGATCAAGCCGGTGTTCCAGCCGCTCGTGTCGGCAGCTACAAACAGGATCTGTGGCGTGGAGGCTCTGGCAAGGTGGCAGACAGAAGCGGGCTTCGTCCCGCCCGACGTTTTCATTCCGCTGGCCGAGCGATCTGGCTTGATCGATGAGCTGGGTATGAAGATGCTTGGGACGTCGATCCGAGCGGCTCGGAACTGGAGCAATCTTGCTCTGTCGGTGAACATATCTCCGATACAGCTTTGCAACCCCAATTTTGTTGAGGACGTGATCGCCCTTCTGGAGACGGAGAGCTTCGACCCGCGCCGGCTGACGTTCGAGATCACCGAAGGCGTCCTGATCTCTAACCCGGACCAGGCTCGACGGGCAATCAACGCACTAAAGGCCGCCGGCATCCAGTTCGCGCTTGATGACTTCGGCTGCGGGTTCGCCAGCATCGGAGCGCTGAGGCAGTTTGGTTTCGACCGAATGAAGCTCGATCGATCGCTGGTTTGGGGCGTAGATGATCCGGGAAGAGGTTCTGGCATCCTAAGCGCGACCATCGCGCTGGCAGCCGCGCTCAACATACCTGTGACCGCCGAAGGTATCGAGACGGAGAAGCAGGCAAAAGCTCTCGGAGTGGCCGGCTGCGATCAATTGCAAGGCTACTTGGTCGGCAAACCGATGAGTGCCGAACAACTCGAAGGACTGATTTCAAGGGAATCGGTCGCGGCGTGACAGCGTAGGACTAAGCCGCTTTGGTTGGACCGCGGACCCTCTGCGCCGTTGGGACCTGCCGCGAGACCTCTGAGAACCAGCACAACCAGTTTTTCATCGCACTGCCAAGGCTCTAGCCATGCAAACCATGGTGACGGCGACATCTAGTCCGCGGGGGACGACCACTTGACGCCGTGGATGAGTGATCAGGAGTGGTGAACACAGCCGGAGCTATGCGATACTACACGGCGCGCTGACCGCCGCCCCTCACGGGGACGTTGTTCCTCGCCACGAGGGATGTATCTGATAGGCCCTCTCAGGAGCTACTGCAACTTACCATCTGCCATGCCAGTCGGGGACTGTCAGGACATTGCTGATGCTGGTCGAGGCCCAGCATTCCGCGTGGCAGGAGAGGTAATCGTCCGCTCCCGTTCTAACCCCCAGTCGCTCCGCGCACACAGAGCAAAATATTCGCCTCTGCCGCCTACTCGAGCAGTTTCCTTTCCTCCCAATCGTTCTATTTTCTGCGATTAAGGGGCATCAGATTCTGAAAGGACATCGACAATGAACCTCTCTAAGCCCTCCGCCACGCTCCTTGCCGCCGCCGTTGTCGTGCAGGCTGCCGTCGCGCTCCCGGCGCTCGCCGGCGAAAATCTCGACAAGATCAAAACCGCTGGCGTAATCCGCATTGGCACGGAAGGCACCTATGCCCCCTTCACCTTCCATGATGCTTCCGGCAAGCTCGTTGGCTTCGACGTGGAGATCGGCGAGGCGGTCGCAGAAAGGCTCGGCGTCAAATCCGAGTTTGTCGAGGGCAAGTGGGACGGGCTGATCGCTGGTCTCGATGCCGACCGCTACGACGCTGTTATCAACCAGGTCGGCATCACGGAAGCCCGCCAGCAGAAATATGCCTTCTCCGAGCCCTATATCGCCTCCAAGGCGGTCCTGATTGTCCGTGATAACAACGAGGAGATCAAGGGTTTCGCCGATCTGAAGGGTAAGAAGGCAGCCCAATCCCTCACCAGCAATTACGGCAAGATGGCCGAGGAGGCCGGTGCCGAACTTGTTGGCACCGACGGCTTCGATCAGTCGATCCAATTGGTGCTCACCGGCCGCGCTGATGCCACGTTGAACGACAGCCTGTCCTTCCTCGACTTCAAGAAGCAGAAGCCGGATGCGCCAGTGAAGATCGTGGCCGAACAGGAGGAAGCTAGTTATTCCGGCATTCTGCTGCGCCAGGGCGATGACGAACTGGTCGCGGCCGTGAACGAAGCCTTGGACGCGATCAAGGCAGACGGCACCTACCAAAACATCTCCGACAAGTATTTTGGGCAGGACGTGTCGAAGTAAGCGCCACCTCCTCCCGGCTCTAGCGCGTCAGTACATGGCCCGTTGAAGAGACCGTCCGGCCCTTGTCGTCGGGCGTTTCTCTTTTGTAAGAAAACAAGTGAGTTTAAGAGCAGAGGACTAATGCTTGCCACACTGGCTTCACTTGATGGTGGATTCGCTGCCGACGCTCCTGTGGGCCGCCATCCGGTTCACCGTTCCGCTGACCATCCTGTCCTTCGCCTTCGGCCTCGCGCTCGGGCTCATCACTGCCGTGACGCGTCTTTTCGCCCCGAAACCGCTGGAGACGATCGCCCGCTTCTACGTTTGGGTCTTTCGCGGCACGCCGCTCCTCGTCCAGCTTTTCGTGATCTTCTATGGCCTGCCGAGCGTCGGCATCCTGCTTGATGCCTTCGCCGCCGCCCTGATCGGCTTTACGCTGAATGTCGGTGCTTACTCGTCCGAAATCATTCGCGCTGTGATCTCCTCAGTCCCAAAGGGACAGTGGGAAGCGGCTTATTCGATCGGCATGACGTGGCGACAGGCCATGCGGCGCACCATCCTTCCGCAGGCGACGCGCGTCGCGGTACCGCCCTGTCCAATACCTTCATTTCGCTCGTCAAGGATACGTCGCTTGCGGCCGCCATCACCGTCCCCGAACTTTTCCAGTCGGCCCAACGCATCGTCGCCACGACCTACGAGCCGCTGATCCTCTATATCGAGGCGGCCCTGATCTACCTCGCATTGAGTTCCGTCCTCTCCAACCTGCAGATCAGGCTGGAGCGCCGCTTCTCCCGCTATGGCGGCACGCTGGAGGCAAACCGATGATCGAACTTTCCCACATCTCAAAGAGCTTTGGCGACACCATTGTGCTCGATGAGGTCAGCCTTCAAGTGGCTGAAGGTCGGGTGACAGCGCTGGTCGGCCCTTCCGGCGGTGGCAAGAGCACGCTGCTCCGTTGCATCAACCTCCTGGAGATCCCAAACTCCGGCACGATCCGTCTCGGCGATGCGACGGTGGAATTTAGCCCCGGCGGCAGGCCCGGTTGGGAGGCAATCCAGAAAATCCGCCGCCAGACGGGCATGGTCTTCCAGAATTTCCAGCTGTTCCCGCACCGCACGGCACTGGAGAACGTGATGGAGGGCTTGCTGACGGTGCTGAAATGGCCGCGCGAGAAGGCGACCAGCCATGCACGGGCACTGCTCGGAAAAGTCAATATGGAACACAAGGCCAAAGCCTGGCCGGCGACGCTTTCGGGCGGCCAGCAGCAGCGCGTGGCGATCGCCCGCGCTCTCGCCATGTCTCCGCGCGTACTTCTCTGCGACGAGCCGACCTCCGCTCTCGACCCAGAACTCGCGACCGAAGTGGTTGAGGTGCTGAGCAGACTTGCGGCTGAAGGGACGACCATGATCATTGCAACTCATGATCTGAGGCTTGCGTCGAGGGTGGCAAGCGATGTGGTCTTCCTTGAGGCCGGCAAAATCGTCGAACAGGGCCCTGGCGAACGCATCTTCAGCGCTGCAGAGCAGGAGCGGACCCGCCGCTTCGTCTCCTCCATCAACACGGCGCAACAGACCCCGTAAATTAGCGCACTCCCACCGCCTCTCGATCAATGCAACCGGCGGAGCGCGCATACTCTGCTCCGGTGCTGTCGCTTTGCAGTTAATCGGGTTCTTCCTCACTTTGTGTGGTTCATTCGCCGTTAGCGAGGTTTTGGCTATGGGCGGGCATGCGAACGAAATCGAAATGGTCGCCCGGTCCAGGGGTCAAAGTACTGGGTGTCGCGCTCACCGTTGATCACGGTTGGGTTGTTTCCGCAGCTGGATCCAAGATCGGAGTATGCCCCGATTGTGGATGTCGAAGCCGAAGTCGGCATGGCTGGTCCTGCCGCAGCCTCCAGGATCTGCCAGTCCAGGGCAAGCCCGTGACAGTGAAGCTCCTGCTGAGCCGCTGGCGATGTGCACATGGGGAATGCGCACGACGAACGTTCACCGACCGTCTTCCGATGGTAGCTGATCCATACGCGCGTCGGACAAGAAGGGTCGGAGAGATTGTTGGCTTGCTCGGCCATAGCACTGGCGGCCGTCCTGGCGAGCGGTTGATGCAACGGCTCGGCATACCGGTCAGCGACGACACTATCCTGCGGCAACTGAAACGGGATGCTGCAGTTGCCCAACGCAATTCCAAGATACGGGTGGTCGGTATCGATGATTGGAGTTGGCGGCGCGCGACGAGCTATGGGACCATCATGGTCGACCTCGAGCGCCGCTCGGTTATTGACATACTGGATGACCGTAGCGTCGAGAATGCGGCCAAGTGGCTTCGGAGTCATCCTTCCATCGAGATTGTCAGCCGCGACCGCTGCGGCCTGTATGCGCAGGCCACCCGTGAAGGGGCCAGAACAAGAGGAGTGCGAAATCGTACGCTAAGGACGAACGGAATGAGAACTTACGCGGCGTTCCTTAGCCTAGCCGGAAGGCGGAGCGATCGAAATCCGTTCGGCATCTGATGTTCGGCATCCCATGTGTAGATGCCGGTAAGGTTGATATGTTCCCAACTGAGCGGCGATATGTGTTTCAATAGAGTATCAGGAATGTCTCGCCCCGCTCGTTTCAGCTGTGTGACCGCGCGATCAAGATAAACCGTATTCCAGTGCACGATCGCACTGACGACGAGATTGAGCCCCGAGGCGCGGAAAGCTTGGCTCTCGAACGACCGGTCGCGGATTTCGCCCCGCTCGTGGAAGAACACAGCGCGTTTCAGCTTATGGGCGGCCTCGCCCTTGTTTAGACCGGCTTGGCATCTCCGCCGTAGTGCCGGACTTGAGTACCATTCGATCATAAAGAGCGACCTTTCGATACGGCCGAGTTCGCGGAGCGCCCTCGCGAGATGGCTCTGCCTTGAAGACGCGGACAGTTTCTTGAGGATCGTAGACGGCACCACGGACCGTGTCGTGATCGACGCCGCGAGATGGAGCAGGTCGTCCCAATGATCGAGGATCAGATTGGCATTAATCGGCGTCCCGATATGGTTCGACAGCGCCGGATATGCGCCGCTCTTTTCAAACGTATGGAACTTCCGGTCTTTGAGATTGCGTAGTCGCGGTGAGAACCGCTTTCCGATCAGGGCGAACAGCCCGAAGATATGATCGCTGGCTCCGCCTGTGTCGGTAAAGTGTTCTTGGATGTCGAGGACCGTGTCCTGATCGAAGAGCCCATCGAGCACATAGGCCGCCTCGCTTTCGGTTGGACTGATGGGCAAAATACTGAAGTAGCCGTACTGATCTGACAGATGGCTATAGAATTTCGATCCTGGCACGCTGCCGTAATGCAAGTTGATGTCACCGCGCTTTGCAGCACGATCGCTCGCACGGAAGAATTGGCCATCGGACGATGACGTTGTGCCATTACCCCAAAGGCGGGAATGCGGATGCTGGGTGTGGGACTCGGTGATGCACGCTTGCGCCGCGCGGTAAGTCTCCGATCGAGCATGGAATGCGCGCATCCAACCAATCTGATGAGCGCTGATCCCTTGGATGCGCCCGCCATTCGCTTTGGGCCGAGGTTCGTAGCATCGGCCAGGACGCCCGCCAGCATAGCAGAGACATTTTTCGGGACGTCGCCGGTGCGAACATGCGTGAATGAATCTGCAAACCCGGTCCATTCATGCACCTCCCTTAGCAAGTCGGGAACCTCCACCAACGGATACATGTCGCTGACCTCGGCATTCAGTTCCTCGGCGGCCGGGGGGACTTCGCTGGCGGTTGGCGTGACAATCAAGGTTCCTGCCTCGAGACGAACGCCCTCGAGCTTTCCGGATCGTGCTCTGTGGGCCAAACGCGTCAGGTTGAAGTCGAGCATCTGACGCGCTTCGGCAAGCCACTGCGCGCCGTCGCTCTGGACCCCCAAACCGAGACGATCTTCGTCCTTCATCTTGATGAATGTCGACCGCGGCATCAGATGCTCATCGATGGGCCGGAAAGATCGGCTGCCAGCGACCCAGATCTCCGCAGATCTAAGCCGGTCTCGTAAAGCAGCGAGCGTCGCGATTTCGTACAGACGGCGATCGGGTTTTCCTTGTTCGAAGATAAGCCGTCGATCAGTTTGGCTGAGGTGAGTGAGCGGCACGCGATCCGGGAGTGTCCGCCGCATCTCGGCATAAAGCCGTTTCAGCAGCGCAACTGCCGCTAGAAGTGGATCGTGGCGACGCGCTGAGCGGAACGTGAAGGCTAGAAGGAACGCACCAGCATATTTGTGGACGGTCGCATATTGCTCGGCCGCTACGATCAGCGATGGCGCCTCGTTGTCGTCGACCATCGACTCAAGCTCAGGCTTCATCCGAAGCAACCGGTCCCAACCGACTTTTTGGTCGAGAACATCCAATGCGTTCCGACCATGGTCGTTGGCAGACTGCAGGGCGGTGATCGTATCCAGAAACATGCGCAGCGCTTTGGCGGTGTTCGCTCTGCAGTCCATCTGCCGCTGCTTCTTCCGATTGTTGGCTTGCGAGAACAATTTACCCATCAGCTTGATGAACATCGTCACCGCATCGTCCGTGAGCTTCTGGCAAAGCTTGATGACTTGGGCCACGATCAGAGCGTGGCGACGGCTGGCGTTGAAGTCGTTGGCAAGCCAGGCCGGCGTTGCGTTGCCCTCCCGGATCATCTGGTCCCACCGTCCGGATGACACGCGCGCCTGCAGTTCCGGATCGATCTCCAGCCGCCGCAGAAAGGCTATCCGCTCGGTCAGCCCGACGAGGTTCGACGCGGCCGGCGCTTCTGGTGCCGAACGCAGCCAATGAAAGCGGGTCTGGCCGATCGACGGGTCAACCTCTAACAGCCTATCCAGTGATTGAAGCCTATCGAGTGGGATGTCTTCAATCAGGGTTCTTTCTGCTCGCCGCCGGGCTATGGCACGGCCGGCAAGGCCGATGCGTTCGATCGTATCGATCGCCGGCAGAAGAGCGCCGCGTTCGCGAAGCGCGGCGACAATCGAACTGGCTATCGCAGCACCGTCGTCGGACATGGTCGCCGCTTGAACTGCTGCCAATAGCGCGACGCGGCGATCTTGCAGAGTCGCGCTTCTCGTATTCAGATAGACCATTAGCCGCGCCATATGATCCCGACGGGTTTCTTCACGACGTGCATAGAGGGCAAATTCGTCTGGAGCGGCGCCGATCTGATCAGCAACATACTTCAGCATGGCGCGAGGCGGAGTTTCTTCTGCTCCAAGCACTCGACCCGGGTATCGCATTAGACATAGCTGGATGGCGAAGCCGAGCCGATTGTGATTACGTCTCCGCAGTTCAATCTCCAGGCGATCCGCCAATGACAACGAATAGTGTCGGATTAGGTTATCCTCGTCGACTGGTATGTCGACAAGCTTCCGGCGATCTTGATCTTTAAGAAGCTTGCGCTTTGCCATCGCCCGACTCCATTGATGAGCAATCTGCTCGAAGCGTTGTCGAGTCGGGCCGGACAGAGAAATCAAAATTGGCGCATGTCGGTGGCAATCCACAGAGATCGGATGTTGCATATCGGATCTACGGCATCGTTCCGGTTTCGTTCGACCTTAGCGTACGATTTCGGACTGCTCTTGTTCCGACCCCAAATAATCTTGAGCAAGATTTGTTCACAAAAATCAATTCCGACCGCGATGTCTGAAAATAGTTGCGATCTGGCGGCCTATATCTGAAGGATTCATGCGTCCTGGCCTATACCAATTTGAAACATTGTTTAGTAGCGTCAGTAGAAGCAACCGATAGATGCCGCGATCATATTCGGCCTCTAGCGGAAGTTCTGCGATCAAGTCGCGAAATACGAGTTCGAATCTGTCACGCTTGTCGACCAAGCGATCTCGGATTTCAGCCGGCGCAGAAATGAAATCATTCATTAGGGGCATCGTCAATGAGGCGGGATCCAGTTGAATCTCCATCATGGTGATGCATGCCATCTCCAAGCGTTCCCATGGATCCGTTATCGGCTCGATCGCGGAGCGAACGCGATCTTCAGCAATCTGCAGGGCGATATCGTGGATGCGGACGAACAGTGCCTCTTTCGACTTGATGTAATGGTATAGAGAGCCGCCAAGGAGTCCAACGCGTTCGCCGATATCACGAACTGAAGTCGCAGCGTAACCTCGCTCGGCAAACAGCGCTGCAGCGGCTTCCAGGATCTCACAGTGGCGGTCGGTTATGCCCGTATCCCGCAACG
This sequence comes from Rhizobium sp. 9140, assembly GCF_900067135.1. NCBI lineage: Bacteria > Pseudomonadati > Pseudomonadota > Alphaproteobacteria > Hyphomicrobiales > Rhizobiaceae > Rhizobium > Rhizobium sp. 9140. The sequence goes on from NZ_FJUR01000006.1 coordinate 67,385, forward strand.
CCACAGCCAGTAAACCGCTGACGTCTTTCGTGCTTCTAGGACCGTTTCCTGCCGTCATCGCCTCACCGGTTTCATTCATATTTCCTTTGCTAATAGCGCAGAGCTGTCATTTTCCCAAACTCTGGCTTCGTTACGAGACGAAAAGCGTCCGCCAGATTCCTCTTGCCAATTGTAACAATCGTTTGATACCACATCTCTCGTTCAGCTGAAGGAGGTAAAGTTGAGCGAAACAACCAGAGAGGCCATGGACTTCGACGTGGTGATCGTTGGCGCGGGACCGGCCGGTCTTGCCACCGCGATCCGCCTGAAGCAGCGCGCGGCCGAGGCAGGCGCGGAAATCTCCGTCGTCGTCGTGGAAAAGGGTTCGGAAGTCGGCGCGCATATCCTGTCGGGCGCGGTGATCGATCCTTCCGGCCTCGATGCGCTCCTGCCCGACTGGCGGGAAGATCCCGACCGACCGCTCACCACCGAAGTCACCGACGACCGCTTCCATGTGCTGACCGCCAGCCGTTCGCTGCGGCTTCCCAATGCGCTGATGCCGCCGCTGATGAACAATCACGACAACTTCATCGGCTCGCTCGGCAATGTCGCCCGCTATCTCGGGGCACAGGCCGAGGCGCTCGGCGTCGAGATCTATCCGGGCTTTGCGGCAACCGAAGTTCTCTATGACGACAACGGCGCGGTCACAGGCATCGCCACCGGCGACATGGGTATTGGCCGCGACGGCGAGCCGAAGGATGATTTCACCCCTGGCATGGAGCTTCGGGCGAAATACACCGTGTTTTCCGAGGGTGCTCGCGGCAGCCTGACCAAGCAGCTTCTCGCCCGCTTCAACCTGACCGAGGGACGCTCGGTGCAGAAATTCGGCATCGGCATCAAGGAACTCTGGCAGGTGAAGCCGGAGAAGTTCAGCAAGGGGCTGGTGCAGCATTCGTTCGGCTGGCCGCTCGACATGAAGACCGGCGGCGGCTCGTTCCTCTACCATTTCGACGATCATCTGGTGACCGTCGGCTTCGTGCTGCATCTCGATTACAAGAACCCGACGCTCTCACCCTTCGACGAATTCCAGCGTTTCAAGACGCATCCGCTGATCCGCGACACCTTCGAGGGGGGCAAGCGCATCGCCTATGGCGCCCGCGCGCTAACCGAAGGCGGCTACCAGTCGGTGCCTCAGCTTGCCTTTCCGGGCGGGGTGCTGGCCGGCTGCGCGGCTGGCTTCATGAACGTGCCGCGCATCAAGGGTTCGCACAACGCCATCCATTCCGGCATGCAGGCGGCGGATGCCGTGTTCGACGGGCTTGCGGGCGGTCGCGCCAACGATACGCTCGAAGCCTATGAGGCCGGCTGGCGCAGCTCGGCCATCGGGCGGGACCTGAAACCGGTCCGCAACGTCAAGCCGCTGTGGTCGCGGTTCGGCACCGTGCTCGGCGTCGGCCTCGGCGGCATCGACATGTGGCTGCAGACGCTTTTCGGCGTCTCTCCCTTCGGCACGATCAAGCACAAAAAGGCCGATTTCCAGAGCCTGAAGCCGCTTTCGGAAGTCACGCCGATCCAGTATCCGAAGCCGGACGGGAAGCTTACCTTCGACAAGCCGTCCTCGGTCTTCCTGTCGAACACCAATCATATCGAGGACCAGCCTGTTCATCTGAGGCTTGCCGATCCCGCCATCCCGGTCGAACGCAACCTGCCGCTCTATGGCGAACCGGCGCGGCTCTACTGTCCCGCCGGGGTCTACGAGGTCGTCTATGACGACGAACAGGCGAAGACCGGCCCCCGTTTCGTGATCAACGCGCAGAACTGCGTGCACTGCAAGACCTGCGACATCAAGGATCCCTCGCAGAACATCACCTGGGTGCCCCCCGAAGGCGGCGGCGGCCCGAACTATCCCAACATGTGACGCCCGTTCCATCCCTTTGTTTCTACGCATTATCCGACGCCAACCGCTTCGCAGCTTTGCCGGAAATGCTTCCAGACAGGAAGAAGAAGACCATGACCGCAATCTATATCGTCGACACTTTGCGCAGCCCGTTTACGCCCGCCTATCGCGGCGCGCTGGCCGGCGTTCGCCCGGATGATCTCGTAGCCGGCGTCATCAAGGTGCTGGTCGGCCGCTCCGGCATCGACCCTGCCGAACTTGAGGACGTGAACCTCGGTTGCGCCTTCGCCGAGGGCGAACAGGGCCTCAATATCGCCCGCTGTGCGGCACTGATCGCCGGACTTCCTCAATCTGTCTGCGGTTCCACGGTCAACCGCTGGTGCGGCTCCTCCATGCAGGCGATCCAGATGGCCGCTGGCGCCATCGCCATGGGCGCGGGTGACGCCTTCGTCGCGGGCGGCGTGGAAAGCATGAGCCGCGTGCCGATGATGGGCTTCAACCCCATGCCGAACCCGGCCTGGAGCGACGCCCAGCGCATCGCCTTCCTCAACATGGGACTGACCGCCGAAAACCTCGCCGACCGCTACGGTATCTCGCGCGAGGAACAGGACGCCTATTCGCTGGAGAGCCAGAAGAAGGCGCTCGCCGCCCGCGCCGATGGCCGGCTGGCCACCGAGATCGCCCCTATCGGCGATGTCGCCGCCGATGGCTGCCCGCGTGAGACGGACGCCGAAAAGCTCGCGGGCCTCAAGACCGCCTTCAAGGCCGGCGGTTCGGTCACGGCCGGCAACTCCTCGCCGCTCACCGACGGCGCATCCGCGACGCTGGTCTGCTCGGAAGACTTCGTCAAGCGCCATAACCTTAAGCCCCTCGCCCGTATCTCGGGATATGCCATTTCCGGCTGCGCGCCCGAGATCATGGGCATCGGCCCGGTCGAGGCCAGCCGCAAGGCGCTGAAGCGCGCCGGTATTTCCGCAGGCGATCTCGACGTGATCGAGATGAACGAGGCCTTCGCCGTGCAGGTTCTCTCCTGCTGCCGCGACCTAGACATCGATCCGACCCGCCTCAACCGCGACGGCGGCGCGATCGCGCTCGGCCATCCGCTGGGCGCGACCGGCGCCCGCCTCGTCGGCAAGGCGTCGCTGCTCCTGAAGCGCGACGGCGGACGTCACGCGCTCGCCACCCAGTGCATCGGCGGCGGTCAGGGCATCGCCATGGTTCTGGAGGCCGCTTGATCATGGCTACGATCAAAAAAGCCACCGTCATCGGCGCGGGCGTCATGGGTTCGGGCATCGCCGCCCATCTCGCCAATGCAGGGCTGGACGTGGTGCTGCTCGACATGGAGAAGAAGTTTGCCGATGGCGGCGTCGCCCGCCAGCTCAAGGCCAACGGCTTCATGGACCCGGCATTCGCGAGCCGCATCGCCACCGGCTCGACCAAGGACGACCTGGCGCTGATCGCCGACGCCGACTGGATCGTCGAGGCTGTCGCGGAAAAGCTGGAGATAAAGCAGACGCTCTACCGCGCCATCGACGGTGTCAGGAAGAAGGGCTCCATCGTCTCTTCCAACACTTCGACCATTCCGCTGCATTCGCTGGTCGAGGGACTGCCGGAGGGTTTCGCCGCCGACTTCCTCATCACCCATTTCTTCAATCCGCCGCGCATCATGCGGTTGCTGGAACTCGTCTCCGGCAAGGCGACCAAGCCCGAAGTGACCGCGACCATCCGTGATTTCGCGGATCGCGGCCTCGGCAAGAGCGTGGTCGTCTGCAAGGACACGCCCGGCTTCATCGGCAACCGCATCGGCAATTACTGGATGGTGGTGGCGCAGAACGAGGCCATAGAACTCGGCCTCGATGTCGAGGAAGCAGACGCCATCATCGGCAAGCCCTTCGGCATTCCCTCCACCGGCATCTTCGGCCTGCTGGATCTCGTCGGCATCGACCTGATGCCGACCATCCTGCGCAGCCTGCAGAACGCGACGCCGGAAGGCGATGCGGTGAAGGACTACGACGCCGAACCGGCGCTGATCGCCCGCATGATCGCGGAAAACCGTCTCGGCCGCAAAAGCGGTGCGGGCTTCGTGCGCCTTTCGCCCGACCGCAAGTCGCGCGACGTGACCGACCTGAAGACCGGCGAATACCGGCCGCAGAAGGCGGTTTCCTCCGAAAGCCTCGATGCCTCGGGCGGCGATCCGCGCGCGCTGATGGAGCATGCCGGCCTCGGCGGCCGCTATGCTGCGATCGTCATGGAAAAGGCACTTGCCTATGCCGCGTCGCTGGTGCCGGACATCGCCGACACGCCGGACGCCGTGGACGAGGCCATGCGCACCGGCTACGGCTGGAAGCAGGGTCCGTTCGAGCTGATCGACCGGCTCGGCGCCGGCTGGCTGAAGGCCCGGCTCGAAGCGCGCGGCGTTGCCGTGCCCGCCTATCTCTCGCTCGCAGCAGAAAAGGGCGGCTTCTATTCGGTCGTCGACGGCAAGCGCGCCAACCTGCTGCCTGACGGCACGGTCGAACCGATTGCCAGGGGTGACGGCGTGCTGCTTCTTTCCGACCTCAAGCTCGCCGGCAAGCCGGTCGAGGACTGGGGCGCGGCAAGCCTGTGGGATCTTGGCGACGGCGTCGCCTGCCTCGAATTCCGAACCAAGATGAACACCTACAATCCCGCCTTGCTCGACGCCATCAACAAGGCTGTCGAACGCACGGCGAAGGATTTCAAGGCACTGGTGATCGGCAGCGATGCCGCCGTGTTCAGCGCGGGCGCCGACCTGCGCGTCTTCCTCGATACGGTGGAAAAGGGCGGTCGCGAGGCGCTGGGCGCCTTCATCGACCATGGCCATCGCACCTTCAAGGCGGTGAAATACGCCCCCTTCCCGGTGGTCGGTGCCGCAGCCGGGCTGGCGCTCGGCGGCGGCTGCGAGATCCTTCTGCATTGCGACGCGATCCAGGCCCATGCGGAGCTTTCCATCGGCCTCGTCGAAACCCGCATCGGCGTCGTGCCGGGCTGGGGCGGCTGCAAGGAAATGATGCTGCGCTTCTCGGCATCGACCGCCGCGCTGCGCGGGCCGGTCGCGCCTGCGATTGCCGCCTTCAACCTGATCGCACCCGCCAGGGTTTCGGCCAGCGCCTTCGACGCCCGTAGCCTCGGCTATCTCAAGGCCACCGACGGCATCACCATGAACCGCAGCCGGCTGATCGCCGACGCCAAGGCAAAGGCGCTTTCGCTGGCGGAAGGCTATGTCGCGCCGGAACCGCCTGTCATCGCCATGGCCGGGCCGTCAGGGGCTTCCGCGATCCACAACATCATCGAAGGCGAAGCGCTCGCCGGTCGGGCCACCGCGCATGACAGGGTGGTCGGGCGCGCGCTTGCCAATGTTCTGACCGGCGGTCCCTCCGCCGATCCGCTGAAACCGCTCTCGGAAGACGATGTGATCGCGCTGGAACGCGAGGCCTTTGTCGACCTGCTCGCAACACCTGCAACCGTGGACCGCGTCAAGCACATGCTGGCGACCGGCAAGCCGCTGCGCAACTGAACAAGAAGAGGCAAGGAACTCCCATGGCAGGCTATATCCCTCCCGTCGACGACATCTCCTTCCTGCTCGGCGAGGTCTTCGACTTCGACGCGCAGATGGCCACCCTTCCCGGCTTTGAAGAGGTCAATACGGAACTCGCAACGAGCGTCATGGAGGAAGGCGGCAAGTTCTGCGCCGAGATCCTCGAACCGCTCAACCGTCCCGGTGACGAGGAAGGCTGCAAGCTGGAAAACGGGCTGGTGACGACGCCGAAGGGCGTGTCCGACGCCTACAGGGCTTTCGTCGAGGCCGGTTGGGGCGGTTTGTCAGGCGATCCGGAATTCGGCGGACAGGGCCTGCCGCGCGCGCTGCAGATCCTGCTGGACGAAATGCTATCTTCCGCCAATCTCTCCTTCGGCCTGTTTCCGGGTCTGACCCGCGGTGCCGTCGAGGCAATCGCCCACCATGCAAGCGACGAGCTGAAGCAGACATATCTGCCGAAGATGATCTCGGGCGAATGGACGGGCGCGATGGCGCTCACCGAATCCTCCGCCGGCACCGACCTCGGCCTGCTCACCACTCGCGCAGAGCCGGTGGGCGACGGTTCCTATTCCATCAAGGGCACGAAGATCTTCATCTCCTCTGGCGATCATGATTTCGGCGGCAACATCGTGCATCTGGTGCTGGCCCGCCTGCCCGACGCGCCGAAGGGCGTGAAGGGCATCAGTCTTTTCCTGTCGCCCAAGTTCCTCGTCAAGGAAGACGGTTCGCTCGGAGACCGCAACCGCATGTCGGTCGGCTCGCTGGAGCACAAGATGGGCATTCACGCCCAGCCGACCTGCGTGATGAACTATGACGGCGCCATCGGCTGGCTGGTCGGCGAACCCGGCCGCGGCCTCAACGCCATGTTCACGATGATGAATGCCGAGCGCCTGTTCGTCGGCATTCAGGGACTGGGCATCGGCGAGGCCGCCAACCAGAAGGCCGTGACTTACGCCCGCGAGCGCCTGCAGGGCCGTTCCGCCGACGGTGCGCGTGGCCCCGTATCGATCATCGAACATGCCGACGTGCGCAAGATGCTGCTGACAGGTCGGTCGCTGACCGAGGCCGGTCGCGCACTCGCCATCTGGACTGCGTTGCAGATGGATATCGCCACCCGTCATCCCGATCAGGACACCCGCCGCAAGGCCGATGGCTTCGTCGCGCTGCTGACGCCGGTGGTGAAGGCCGCCTTCACCGATTTCGGCTTCGAGATCGCCGTCCAGTCGCAGCAGGTGTTCGGCGGCCACGGCTATATCCGCGAATGGGGCATGGAGCAGTATGTGCGCGATGCCCGCATCGCCCAGATCTACGAGGGCACCAACGGCGTGCAGGCCATGGACCTCGTCGGCCGCAAGCTGCCGATGGAAAACGGCGACGTGGCGCGCGGCTTCTTCGCGCTGGTGCGCGATGACCTTTCGACCACGAAGGGTCCGGCCGAACTGGAAACGGTTAAGGCCTCGGTCATCGAGGCTCTTGCCCGGCTGGAGAAACTGACGGAAGAATTGCTGGCCAAGGGTGCCGATCCGGTGGAGGCCGGAGCAAGCGCCACCGACTACCTGCGCTTCTTCGCGCTGGTGAGCTTCGGCTGGCTCTGGGTGCGCATGGCCGAAAAAGCCTCGGCCGATGCGACGACGCCGCTGAAGCAGCGCAAGCTCGCGCTTGCCCGCTTCTTTGCGGCCCGCCTCCTGCCGCAAACCGTCAGCCTCGACGCGGCCATCCGCGCCGGCGCTGCCGATATCATGGCGCTCGACGCCGACCTGTTCTGATTGAAGTCAGAGCATTTCCGGCGAGAACGGAGTCGCCGGAAATGCTCTATCCCTTTGTTTTCATGTAATTCCGGACGCAAAGCCGTTTCACACTTTTGCTGGAATTACTCTTGCCCGGGAGGAGAAGACCATGCTTGGCATGATGATGAATGCACCGCTGCTCGTGTCGTCGATCCTGCGTCACGCAGCGACCTATCACGGCAGCACGGAAGTGGTTTCGAAGACCGTTGAAGGCCCCATCCATCGCTACACCTATGCGGATCTTTCGAAGCGCAGCCAGAAGCTCGCCAACGCCTTGCAGAAGCTCGGCCTTGAGCATGGCGACCGGGTGGGCACGCTCGCCTGGAACGGCTACCGCCACATGGAGCTTTACTACGGCGTGTCAGGCTCGGGCTTCGTGTGCCACACGATCAACCCGCGCCTCTTCCGCGAGCAGATCGGCTACATCATCGAACATGCCGGCGACAGCGTGCTGTTCTCCGACCTCACCTTCCTGCCGATCCTCGAAGCGCTGGCCGACCGGCTGGCACCGCTGAAGGCCGTGGTCATCCTGACCGACGAGGCGCATATGCCGAAGTCGGAGGTTCTGCCGAACCTCGTCTGCTACGAAACGCTGATCGCGGACGAGTCGGACGAATTCGAATGGCCGGTATTCGACGAGAACACCGCGTCCGGCCTGTGCTACACCTCAGGCACCACCGGCGACCCGAAGGGCGTGCTCTACAGCCACCGGTCCAGCGTGCTGCATGCCATGGCGATCAGCTTCATGGATGTGCTCAGCCTTTCGGCCAATGACGCGGTGGTGCCTGTTGTGCCGATGTTCCACGTCAATGCCTGGGGCCTGCCGTTCGCCGCGCCGATGGTCGGGGCGAAGCTCGTGATGCCCGGTCCCAACCTTGACGGCGCCAGCCTGCACTCGCTGTTCGAAAGCGAAGGCGTGACGGCAACCGCCGGCGTGCCGACGGTCTGGCTCGGCCTGCTCGACTGGATGGATGCCCATGGCCAGAAGTTCACGAGCCTGAAGCGTGTCGCCATCGGCGGCTCGGCCACGCCGCCGATCATGATCAGCCGCTTCCACAACATGGGCGTCACGGTTCGCCATGCCTGGGGCATGACGGAAACGAGCCCGATCGGACTTGCGGCGACGCTTCTTCCCAAGCACGAGAAGCTTTCGGCGGAAGAAAGGCTCATGCTCGAATCCAAGCAGGGCCGCCCGCTGTTCGGCATGGAATTCCGCATCGACGGCAGCGACGGAAAGCCGGTGGCCCGCGACGGCAAGGCCTTCGGCGCCATGCTGGTGCGCGGCCCCTGGGTCGCGGCCGGTTACTACAACACGGAAAAGAGCCCGGCGCATGCCGTCGAAGGCTGGTTCGACACGGGCGATGTCGTCACCATGGACGAGGACGGCTTCGTGCAGATCGTCGACCGCACCAAGGACGTGGTGAAATCCGGCGGCGAATGGATCAGCTCGATCGAACTGGAAAACATCGCGCAGGCCCATCCGGCGATCAAGGAAGCGGCCGTGGTCGCCGCCCCAGACGCCCGCTGGGGCGAGCGTCCCGTTCTCGTCGTAGTGGTCAAGCCCGGCCAGACGTTCACGCGCCACGACATGCTCGATGTCTATACCGGCAAGATCTCCAGGTGGAGCATTCCCGACGACGTCATCATCGTCGAGGAACTGCCGCACACGGCAACCGGCAAGCTGCTCAAGACCGCGATCCGCCAGATCGTTCTCGACGAATACGAAAAGCGCTCGCCGGACGCGACGCTGGCTGGCTGAGGGAGACGCGACATGACCGAAGATGCGCAGGCAGTGAAGCTCTATCTCGACGACCTCACAGTCGGGCAGCGCTTCACCAGCCCTTCCCATGTGATGGAACTCGATGAAATCCGGGAATTCGCAGGGCGCTACGATCCGCAGTTTTTCCACCTCGACGAGGAACTGGCGCGCGACAGCCTGTTCGGCAAGCTCGCCGCCAGCGGCTGGCACACGGCGGCGGCCACCATGCGGTTGCTCGTACAGAGCCTGCCGCTGGCCGGCGGGCTGATCGGCGCGGGCGGGGAAATCGCCTGGCCCCGCGCTACATGGCCGGGTGATCGCATCCATGTGGAAAGCGAGATCGTCACGATTGCGCCATCACGCTCGAAACCCGAACGCGGCCTCGTCACCTTCCGAAGCGAGACGATCAATCAGGACGGCGAGATCGTTCAGGTGTTCACGCCGAAAATCATTGCTTGGTGGCGATCGTCGTGAAATCTTGGAGCTACGCGGCGAGACGCTATGGTACTGAGCGCTCATAGACACCAGATTTCCAGACACCCTCTTTCCCATTAATGGCAAAGGGGCCTCATCAGCAAATCAGATTTCAGCGAATTCACCTTGCAGCGGGCGCTGTCAGGCCTTCAACATGAAGCGCTTTTTTCGGTGGGGGCGGATCTTCTTCGGATCCATTCCAGTCGGCAATGCTATTTTCTTAGAATCATTCAGGCGTATTCGCGCCGGCGACCGCAATAGGCTCTATCGAAAACGATCAACTTGCTCAAAGCCGGGACGGAATAGTCATTGTATTTATCAATCTTTCAGCTCCGTAGCCATTCCGGCTCGGATTTCGTCTATTTGGCCGGCTGCGGTGGAAAAGTGCAAACCGTCTTCATTACTTTCTGTTACTTTCGCGAGCAGTAACATCAGCCATGCGAGATTCGAAAGGAATTGCCTTGGAAAATGAAAAAAGCCGCGATCGCTATTTTCTTTTTCGAGAACCGGATGGTTCCTGGTCGATTGTGGATAGACACATCGTTGGAAGCGAACGGGAACACCGCCTCATCGTCGGTCTTGACGAGCAGCAGGGAACCGAATTGGTAGAAAAGCTGAATTCTCTTCCTGCATAAGCCCCCTCCAAGGATATGGCAATCTCGCAACTGTGTGTATACTGGTGAGGGGATCGAGACAAAGATCGCGGATAGTCCGGGGATAATAGAACTTCCGGCAGGGCACTGTATTCGGAACCTGAACGAAGGAGCCGATTTTGATCCTTACTAAAATCTGCGGTCTGATTGAAGGACTTGATAAGGTTCGGGCGAACAGAGGCAATTGGGGCAGGTAAAGCGCTGGTAAATGGAAAATTCGAAGGGAAACAGAAGGCATCAACCATACCGTCGATGACGCAGACACATTGACGGTCGCCGCCTGGGTGCCGGCGCGTTGCGTTTGTCAAGGCCAGAGGGTTGAGCGCTGGCTTTTCGCGCCACCGGTACAGCCGCCATGTCGTCTGTTGTAAATGAAATTTCATGGATACTGGAGGCTGGTCTTGTTACCGTCCCGCTTGCTCTTTCTGTGTCGTAGCTCACCCAGCGGAAAAACAGGTAGATTGGGGCAAAGACAGCCACAAGCGTAAGAATAGACTCGAATATTTGCATGACGACTCGACATAACCGAACAAACTCTCGAAGCGGTGAATTACATGCATCGGAAGCGTTCGTCATCCTATTGGTGACATTTTGTTAACCAGAGCGCGAAGTATCGCCACGTCAGAATGCAAGATATCGATGCAGATCGGCTGTTCGGCCATAAGTGCGAACATCGGCGCCTTATAGCAAGGCGAACAATGATCACGTCCGACAGGATGCGCCGAACAGCCGCGTGTTTTGTCAATCTGTGAAGCACATAAGACGTCCCATAACCCGCGAACAGCCCTTATGTTCGAGGTTGTTGGATACGCGGACGCAATACCTGCCGCGCAGGCTCATGTTAGCCTGTGCGATGGTTAATATTTTGCTATCGGACGCCGGTTGCGAGCGTGAGCAACGGGTTCCTCTCACCACGATGCCTAAGGAGTACGGTCGGCTCCCGGCTGCTCGTTCGGCTGTGTTGGGGATGGCAGATGATCCGACCAAACCCAATCCCTGATTTCCGGTAGGTCGTCGAAATGCTGGCGGATATAGGTCTCATGCTCGCGAAGCATTCCGGTGCAATGTGCGGCGAGATCGGCATTGTTTTCTAGCATGCCCGGGACATAGCGCATAACGTCGAGGCAGAGATGCAGCCGACTGATCTTGTTGAGCACTACCATGTCGAAGGGCGTCGTCGTCGTGCCTTCTTCCTGATAGCCGCGCACATGGAAGCGATCATGCGCCTGCCGCCCATGCAACAGATCGTGGATGACACCGGGATAGCCGTGGAAGGCAAAGATGACCGGCGCGGTGGTTGTAAAGATCTCGGTGAACTCGGTATCGCTCATGCCATGCGGATGGCTGTCGCTTTGCACTTAACCCCAAGAATCCGTCGCAGCAATTTCAGAAGGATAGCCCGGCACTTAATTTGAGAATAGGCACTTAACTTGAGAATTTCGCATAAATCTGATCAGTCAATGTGAGAATCAGACTACCGAGGAAATCGATGGTATCTTGCTGTGAGTGACGCCTTCCCTGACGAAGTTGACGAAGCGCTTTGGGATGAAGCGTGCCGGCGCGCAGACGCAATTCGAGACTTTTTGAAAAGCCGCACTGGCAGGATGTCGGTGGCGGATGTGGCGCTGCTTGCGACCGAGCTCGAAATCAGTCAAGCGACTGCATACCGCCTCATCAAGCTATTCCGGGCCGGCGGGACCGTGATGAGCCTGGTGGAGCGCAAGCCCGGCCGACCAGGAGGCCATCGGGTACTAGATGACAGGCGGGAGGAGATCATTCGGACGACGATCAGCCGGTACTACCTTACCCGCAATCGTGCGTCATTTACACAGCTGGTCCGGGATGTGCAGACGAACTGCATCTCCGCTGGACTTCGGCCGCCCCATCGCCGAACAATCAAAGCTCGACTCGAAGACATCGATCTACAGAAGCGGGCCAAACGGCGCGGCGAAACCAAAATCGTCAAGAACACTCGTGCTGTTCCCGGGGTGTTAGCCGCCTCCCGGCCATTGCAGATCGTGCAGGTCGATCATACGAAAGCGGATATCTTTGTCGTTGACGAGGAAACGCGGCAGCCGATCGGCCGGCCTTGGCTGACGCTGGCGATGGATGTCTGCAGCCGGATGGTGACGGGCTTCTACCTCACGATGGATGCCCCTTCCCGCCTTTCGACCAGTCTTTGCCTTCTGCATTCCGTTTTTGACAAGTCAGCTTGGCTGCGTGAACGGGAGATCAGCGAGGCTTGGCCCGTCGCAGGTTTGCCAGATACCTTACACGTCGACAACGGCGCCGATTTTAGGAGCCAGTCTTTCAAGCGGGGATGCCAGGATGCCGGCATCGCGATCGACTGGCGGCCGCCAGGGGAGCCACGCTTCGGTGGACACATCGAGCGTCTGATTGGGACACAGATGGGAAAACTCCACCTGCTGCCTGGCACGACGTTCAGCAATGCCCAGGAGCTTGGCGAATACGACTCTAAGCGACATGCGGCACTCACTTTGCGCGAGCTCGAGCGGTACATCGCGCTGGACATTGTCGGCTCCTATCACCATTCGATACACGCCAGCTTGGGCCGGCCGCCGATTGCAGTATGGCGGGAGCACGAGGACGTGATACCGCTTCGACTTCCCCAGGGCCGGATGCGTTTCTGGCTGACGTTCCTGCCTGAGCAGGAACGCACGCTGCGGCCAACCGGGATTCACCTGTTCGGGCTGCGTTATTGGTCAGCTGCCCTCACCGCCGATGTTGGGCGCTCTAACCGGCGTCTCCTTGTAAAGTACGACCCACGGGATATGGCTCGCGTCTTCGTCCGGCGCCCGTCCGGCAACTTCGTGGAAGCCCGCTATGCCGACGTTACCTTGCCCTCGGTGACACTACACGAGGCACTGGCGGCGCGCCGCGCGCTGCTGACAAAGGGGCGACGGGAACTAGACACCCGCACCATAGTCGGCACGGCAGTTGAGCAGCGCAAGCTGGTCGAGGCAGCAGTCAAAAAGACGGCTTTCGCCCGACGCGGTCCCGCAAGCCGCCACAAAACGAGAGTGGAAGACGGCGGATGGGGGTCGCTTCGCGGGATAGACTCCAGCAAACCTGTGGCCTTCGACGAGGACACGGAGTGAACTGGCATGAACACGGAAATCTCCCACCTAACCTCAAACGCCGCGGCTTTGCTTGCGGAGACGGATGCGCAACGCATCAGGGCGATCAGATCACGCCGCTGGCTGGTTTATCCGCGCGCCAAGCAGGTGCTTGAGCGGCTCAACCAACTGCTCGATCATCCACGCGGCACACGCATGCCTTCGCTCGCCATCTACGGCGACAGCGGAATGGGCAAGACGATGATCATGAAGCGTTTCCGTGATCAGCATCCACCGAGCTTCAGTTCTCTTACCGGCAAGTTGAAGACACCGGTTCTGGCCATGGAGATGACCAGCCGACCCGGCGAACGACGGTTCTACGCGGAACTACTAACCCTTCTCGGCGCACCGCAAAGGCCACGCGCCGATATCGCCCAGATGGAGCAGGCGGCGATGCGCATCATGGAGGCGATCGGCGTTCAGGTGTTAGTGATTGACGAGGTGCACAATATCCTCGCCGGAACCTATCGCGAGCAACGCATCGTCCTCAACACCTTGCGCTTCCTCAGCAACCGACTTCAGATCTCCCTCGTCTGCTTTGGCGTCAATGATGCCCGCGAAGCGATCGGTGGCGATGTGCAACTGGCCCGCCGCTTTGAACAGTTCACCCTAAGCCGCTGGGCTGCAAACGAGCAGTTCGAGATCCTGATCTCTTTGATCCTGCGCAACACGCCCCTACGCCAGCCGTCGGTGTTGACCGCAAAATCGCTACGGCGGATGTTGCAGATATCCGAGGGCATCACCGCAAACCTCTTCCATATGTTAAACACACTCGCAATCGAGGCCATCGAAAGCGGCCAAGAGAGAATTACGGACGCAGCTGTCGAGAGATGGGAGCCGGAGTTTGATGCGGAAGCCGCCTTCGCATGACCTTCAAGCCCCCAGCAGTTGCCGGTAACACTGGCTCCCTGCACCGATGAGCTGCTGTCGTCGTGGGTTGCTCGGCATGCCGATTTCTATGGTGTCCCTCCCCTGGCTATGCTTCGGCATTGCCTCCCAGAGATGCCATCGCTGCGCGCCGCCGATCTTAATCTCAACGACAATCAGGTCCTCCGCCTGGCACGCATGCTCTGCGCAGATCCGGAAACGACGCGCCAAACCACCTTCACGAATGTGGCAGAGCCGTCTCGGTGCCTGATTGCGAAGGAGCCAATGCAGTCTTGTACAACGTGTTATCTTGCAAGGACGGAACCGAGAGTCGTTATTCGAAATCAGCTTCTCGGCTGGCGTATCACCTGTACTCTTTGCGGCGGCCTGCTCCAGTACCCAACGGGGCGTGACTGCCCCTCAACCTTCGGTCACTATCACGCAACGGCTCTCATTGGAGAACGGCTGCTCCACGATGAGGCCTCACAAAGAGACCGAACTTGGGCATCTCCGGTCAGGATCGCCCGACTTCTGCTGATGCGACGGGTGAAGAAGCCCCGCGTTGGAGATTACGAGCCATGGCGTTACCGGGTACTGGGCGCACTCATTCCTGATCTCGACGATGTCGTTGATCGGCGGAGTCTGCCAACGTCGTCAAGTCCAATCCTGCCTCTGCACCTCCGGCCGGCTCTGCTGGCCGGGATAGCTATCGTTGAGCGTTCAGGGCCAGAGATGCTTCAAATGCTTCACGGCCAAATGAGAGGTGAGAACAAGGCGCGCTTCAGCAGTGCCATCGAAGAGATCATAAACAGTTCCTGCCGATCAACCGCGTCATCTCAATTGCAGTTAATCTGAGAATCTTCTCAGGGCAGATTCTCAAGTTAACTGCCAAAACGGGTTAATGCGACTGCATTCTCACGGTTAAGTGCCATCCGACAGATCAGTGACGGGGTTCGCGATTATGCGATGGCACTGGTTCGCGAACGTTATGCAGATTTCGGTCCGACGTTGGCGACGGAGAAGTTGGCTGAGCGCGATGGCTTGCGGGTGTCACGCGAGACGGTGCGCGGTTGGATGTCTGACGCCGGACTATGGCTGTCACGCAAGCAGCGCCGGACGTTTCATCAGCCGCGGTTTCGACGCGAGGCTTATGGTGAACTGGTGCAGATCGACGGGTCGGAGCATCGCTGGTTCGAGGATCGCGGACCGCCGTGCTCGTTGCTGGTGTTCGTCGATGACGCGACAGGCAGGTTGATGCAGTTGCGTTTCGTGCGCTCCGAAAGTGCCTTCACCTATTTCGAGGCGCTGGAGCTTTATCTCCAGAATCACGGGATGCCGGTTGCTTTCTACTCGGACAAGCATTCGGTGTTTCGGGTGGCGAAGAAGGATGCGAAGGGTGGCCAGGGCATGACCCAGTTCGGGCGCGCGCTTTGTGAGCTAAACATCGAGATTCTCTGCGCAAATTCGAGCCAGGCCAAGGGCCGTGTCGAGCGGATGAACCGGACGCTGCAGGACCGGCTGGTCAAGGAGCTCAGGCTTTCCGGCATCGACACCATGGAGGCTGGCAATGCGTTCTTGCCGGGCTTCATGGATGACTACAATGCACGATTTGCGGTTCCCCCTGCCCGCCCGGAAGATCTGCATCGGCCGCTGAACCTTGCACCGGATCGGTTGACGGAGATCCTGTGCAAGCGCGAACAGCGCTATGTCGGATCGCAGCTGACCTTTTCGTTTGAGCGCAAGCGGATCATGCTGGAGGAGAGCGAGGTGACGCGCGGTCTGGTGGGTCGTTATGTCGAGACCTACGCCTATGCCGACGGTCGACTTGATGTGCGTTGGAAGGGTTATTCCCTGCCTTACACGGTGTTCGACAAGGACCAGCGGGTGACGCATGCGGCGATCACCGAGAACAAGCGGCTCGGGGATGTTCTGGCCTATATCAAGGAGCGCCAAGAGCAGCAGGACAAGCCGAAGGTGAAGAGCAACAGCGAGAAGAACGGCTACGTTAAACGTGCTCGCGGGCCGGGCCGACGGAAGGATTTTGTGAACGATCCAGCGGTGATTGCACGGCGCCAGAAAGCGCTGGCACGGCAGCAGGCTGCGCAATGAGGTGTCTCAAAGCTAAAGCCAAAGAGGAGTGTTACCACCCGCCCCGATCTGATCTTGCAAGCGGGATCAGCCGCTCAGATCGGGGCTGATCGGCAGTGCCAGAGCGCACCGTGCGGACATTTCTACTTTGCAAACCGGCGGACATTTTGACTCCCCAGCCACAACCTCGCGACGGGGGGGTGGGTTCAAGGATGAAGTGCGACTTGCGAATGAGACCAATGGGTTGTCACTCGCAAGGAAGCTGCAATGAACCGTACCTACTCCCATATCGACATGGATGAACGACGCAAGATCGCTCGCTGGCGTATGGCTGGCCTGACTGTGGCATCATCGCCGAGAAGCTTGGACGCCATCGCTCGACAATTTTCCGCGAGATCCGGCGCAATATGTTCATCGACGAAGTCGTCCCGGATCTGAACGGCTATTACTGTGTCACGGCGCATGACATGGCGTGCGAACGACGCGCCAAGCTGAGGAAGCCGGTGCGCTTCTCGCATGTCCGGCAATCTGTCATCGACCGGATCATGCACGGCTGGTCGCCACAGCAGATCGTAGGAAGGATGCGCCTGGAGCGGCATCCGATCTCGGTCAGTCGCGAAACGATCTACAAGTTCGCATACT
Organism: Rhizobium sp. 9140; assembly: GCF_900067135.1. Taxonomy (NCBI): domain Bacteria; kingdom Pseudomonadati; phylum Pseudomonadota; class Alphaproteobacteria; order Hyphomicrobiales; family Rhizobiaceae; genus Rhizobium; species Rhizobium sp. 9140. The sequence goes on from NZ_FJUR01000006.1 coordinate 84,224, forward strand.
CATCTGACGGCCAAGCGATCAAGCTGTGGCGGCACCTGCCGGAGCATCGGGCTCGGCGGCGACCGCGACATGCCAGACGCAAGCATGGCCAACGGTTTAGGCTACAGTGACGATTTAACTATTTGAGCCAAATTGTTATTGCAGCGATGAGGACGAAGCCTCTGAAATTTACGAGGAGCTTGTCATATCGGGTTGCGACACGGCGGAACTGCTTGAGTTTGGCGAAGAAGCGCTCAATCAGGTTCCGTTCCCTGTAGAGCCGCCAGTTGCATGCATGCGGACGTCGTCTTCCGGGCCGTGGAGGGATGACCGGGGTGGCTCCGGCGTCGAGAATTGTGTCGTGGAAGTGCTCGGCATCGTAGGCCCTGTCGGCGATGACATGACGCGGGCGCAAACCATCGAGCAGGGCCTTGCCGAAGATCACGTCGCCCCGATGGCCTGGCGCGAGCACGAAACGCACCGGCATGCCCAGCGCATCGACCGCGGCATGGATCTTGGTGCCTAGCCCACCGCGTGAGCGGCCAAGACCCTGGGCGTCCGCTCCCCCCTTTTTTGCCGTGCACCGGCGGCCTGTGGCTGGGCACGGATGGATGTGGAATCGATCGAAATCCAGTCCAGATCGGCTTCCTGCGTCAACGCCTCGAACAACTTTTCGAGCACCCCCATCTCGATCCAGCGATAGTAGCGGCGCTTGACCGTCTGGTAGTCGCCATATCGCTCAGGCAGATCACGCCAGCGTCCGCCCGAGCGCGCCATCCAGATCAAGGCTTCGACAAACCGTTGGTTATTCGTGCGCGGTCCCCGACGCCCTTTGCGACCGCCGGGGACAAAGGGCTCGATTCGAGACCACTGCTCGTCGTTCAAGGCATCAATATCCATCGCAGACCTCCAAAAGCCTGCATGGAATCTGATTTGCCGCATGCTGAAAATCAAAAATCGTTAAATCGTCACTACAGCCTAGTCCGGAACTCAACATCCTGCGCCGCCCGGATGTGGTCGCCGATCGCAAGCAGTTCGGGCATTGGGAATGCGACCTGATCCAGTTCCGAAAGAAGTTTGGAAAGGCCAACGTCACATCACTCGTTGAACGGGTCAGCCGCTTTGCAATCTTTCTGCGCAACAATGATCGGCAGTCTCGACCGGTCATGAACGGCCTTGTGCAAGCACTTCAGGCCCTGCCCCACCTCGCCCGTCGTTCCATCACGTTCGACCGTGGCACGGAGTTCACCGACTGGCCTTACCTACAGGCGAGCATTGGCACCCAGACCTGGTTCTGCGACCCTCAATCGCCGTGGCAAAAAGGAACCGTCGAAAATACCAACAGGCGGGTACGGAAATGGCTTTCGAGAGAGGTCGATCCCTTATCGGTGACCGACGCCGACCTCATTGAGATCTGTAACCAACTCAATGCCACGCCGCGCAAATGCCTCGGCTATCGAACGCCGGCAGAGGTCTTTCGAAAGAAACTGCTCGCCCAGATGCGGCATGCCGGTTAGCTTGAAACGCCCCGCAAGTCGCGCCTCGGCATAAACTCACAGGGACAGAGTCCATCTCCAGGTGCGAAATCCGGTTATTTTCGGATCGGTTGTGAGCCTAGCCGTTGAGACAGAAGCCGTGCATGCTGGATGACATTCTGGCCGATCTCCCGGCTTCTCGCCTCGTTCAGTTGATTGGCGTGAATGCTGAAAGCTATGCCACCAACAGCCCGGTTACCGGAAAAATCGTAGACCGGGGCGCCGAAGCAGAACATGCCTTCCCGCACCTGTTGATCGTCGATCGAATAGCCGGCGGTCCGGATTTGTTCCAGTTCCTGAAACAGCGCATCGAGGGTCGCAACCGTGTGTGTGGTTAGTGGTGCCGGCAGGCCGTTCGGATAAAGTTGGACAATGGCGCTTTGTGGCATGGTGCTTAAAATCGCTTTGCCGGTGGCGGTGAACGCCGCTGGCAGGCGCATGCCGGTGCGGAAAGTTATCCCCAGCGGATCGAGTCCGTGCTGGGAGGCGATGTAGACCACATCCGAACCATCGAGAATGGTCAACGTTGCCGTCTCCGTCTTGAGCGCCGACTGCCCCTCCCAGAGCCTGACGAATTCGGAAACCATGTCGGACTTCGCCACAAAGGCGTTTGCCCACAGCATGACGTGTCCGCCCATCACAAATCCACTGCCATTGCGGTCCAGCAGGCCCAACTCGACCAAAGTATTACAGAGTCCGTGAATCGAGCTTTTCGGCAACCCCAGGTGGCGAGAAAGCCCACTCAGGGTTTGTGGCTCATCGCTTAAAGCTACCATGTCGAGCAGTCTTGTGGCGCGCTCGACGGCCGGTACGGCCGTTTTCACTGCCGCTCCGCCTTTGGAATTGTCATCCGTCATGTTTCCTCCTCTTGACGCTCATTTTTTTATGCATCATACATTATGTCGAACGGTGTTCAATATGTTGAACACTTTCGAGCCGACCGAAATGTAAGAAGACATTTCGGTCGTTTAACACGCGGGCAGCCCAAGGGTCCGCTGTAACAGACCCGGCGTTTTGCCGTGGAGGAGGAAATCTATGAACATGTCCAGGCCTCTGGCCGTAGCTGCGTGCGTTCTGTTGTCCGGTGTTGCCCCTGCAACCGTCATGGCTCAGGACGCGAAGCCTTTCAAGATCGGCGTCGTCACCTTCCTGTCCGGAGCGCCCGCAGGCCCGTTCGGTATTCCGGCCAAGATTGCTGCCGAAGTATTCGCCGAGCAGGTCAATGCCGGTGGCAAGCTGCCCGCACCTTACGAAAAGGCCGGTTTCGGTGGTCGCCCGATCGAACTCGTCGTCATCGATGAGGCCGGCGGCACCACCAAGCAGGTTTCCGAGCTGCGTAACCTCGTCGAACAGCAGAATGTCGATATGGTCGTCGGCTACACGTCGTCGGGCGATTGCCTTGCCGTCGCCCCGGTCGCCGAAGAACTGAAGACGATGACGCTGCTCTTCGATTGCGGCACGCCGCGTATTTTCGAAGAAGCTGACTACGAATATGTTTTCCGTCCGGTCGCAACGGCGACGATGGATAACGTTGGCGCAGCTCTCTACGTCAATGAAACCGTCAAGGAATTCAAGACCTACGCCGGTATCAACCAGAACTACGCCTGGGGCCAGGACGCTTGGGCGGACTTCGAAGGCACACTGAAAAGCGTGCGTCCGAACGTGACACTCACGACGTCGCAGATGCCGAAGCTTGGCGCCGGCCAGTACAATACCGAAATCTCGGCCGTACTCGGTTCCAAGCCCGACATCATCCATTCCAGCTTCTGGGGCGGTGACCTTGAAGGTCTCGTGCTTCAGGGTGCGCCGCGCGAACTGTTCAAGAACGCAACCGTCGTTCTGACGTCGGGTGAAACGGCGATCCATCGCCAGGCCAAGCAGATCCCGGACGGCACGATCATCGGTGCCCGTGGTCCGAATGGCATTTTCGCGCCGGAAAACGCCTATAACGAATGGTTCAAGGCAGCTTACAACGCCAAGTCCGACATGCCGCCGAGCTACCCTTCCTACCACATGGCGCAGACGCTTTTCGCAGCCAAGTTCGCCTATGAAAAGGCGCAGGGCGGCGATGCCAAAAAGCAGCCGACGACCGAAGAAATCGCCGCCGCTCTGAAGGGCGCGACGTTCGAAGGCCCGTCGGGCGAAGTCAAGATGTCGCTTGGCAAGGGTAATCAGGCCGTTCAGGAAATGGTCTATGGTCGTACCAAGACCGTCGATGGCAAGCTGACCTTTGTTGACGTCATTCGCTACGCTCCGGAAAAGGTGAACCCGCCGGAAGGCGTGACCAGCCATGACTGGATCAAGAACGGCCTCAAGTAAGCCTGAAATACGGCCCGCGGCGAGTCTTGGCTCCCGCGGGTCTTTCTCCGGCGCTTTGAGCGCCGTGATTGTTTGAACCGGTTTTCATCCTTCGCACCGTGCGCGGCCGAAAGGTGAAAACCGTCCTCTCCATAACAAATGGTGTGTGGCATGAACGCGCTTCTAGGCGCCGTCATCGACGGCATCCTGTATTCCGCTTGGCTTTTCATCATCGCGGTCGGCCTGACGCTGATCTATGGCGTGATGAAAATCCTCAACATGGCCCATGGTACTTTCTATGCCATCGGTGCCTATATGTCGGTGACCTTTCTCGGTTACTGGTTCTCGCAGGGCCTCCCGCCGGCGGGCAGCATTCCGGTCATGATAGTTGCGGCGCTGGTCGCCGGCACGATCATCGGTCTGGTGGTCGAACGCGGCGTTCTGCGCTTTTTCGCAGGGCGCGATCCGGTCGTGCTGCTGTTGGTCACCTATGCGCTCTTTCTTATTCTCGAAGACGTCATCAAGCTCATCTGGGGCGTCGATCCGTGGATCGCTTCCGATCCGATGTGGGCCTTCGGAAATGTTTATCTCGGACCGCTGGTCTATCCGACCTACAACCTCTTCATCGTTGCTGTCGCTATCATCAGCGGCGGGTTCCTGACCTGGTTTCTCCAGTTCACGGCCAAGGGCAAGATGCTGCGGGCCGTGATCCACGACCCGGAAGTTTCGCGCGCGATGGGCATTAATGTCAGCCGCTGGAACGTGACCGCCTTCGTGGTCGGCTCGATCCTTGCCGCGCTTGGCGGTGCTTTCACCGCGCCGACCATTTCCGTGGTGCCCGGCATGGGCGTCGAAGTCGTGGTCATGATGTTCGCGGTTGTCGTCATCGGCGGTCTCGGATCCATTCCCGGCACGATTGTCGGGGCATTGATCGTCGGCTTCGTACGTTCGCTCGCCGTCCATTACTGGCCCGAAGTTGAAGTCTTCAGCATCTATGCGGTTATGGCGATCGTTCTCGCCGTGCGGCCGCAGGGACTGTTTTCCGGCGTGGAGTTGCGCAAGATATGATGAACAAAGCTCAGACCTTCGTGCCGCTCGCCTTCGGCGCGGCCATTGTCCTTATCATCCTTGCCTGGGCTTTCCCGGCATGGAACTTCGTTATGTCCATCGGCCTTGCCAAGGGGCTGGCCGTGCTCGGCCTCGTTCTGATGATGCGGGCCGGCCTCGTTTCCTTCGGCCAGGGCCTCTATTATGCGATCGGCGGCTACTCCGTCGGCCTGATGGTAAACCTCTGGAAGATCAACGAAGCCGTACTTCTGCTGATTGCGCCCATCGTCATCGCCGCTCTCGTGGCGGCTGTGGCGGGCACACTGCTCAGCCGTTACCGCGACATCTTCTTCGCCATGCTCACGCTCGCCCTGTCGATGCTGCTCTACGGTCTGCTCGTCAAGTCGGTCGAGCTTGGCGGTACGGATGGCTTCAACATTCGCGGCGTGACGCTGTTCGGCCTGCCGCTCTCCGGTGCGGCCCGTTTCAACGGCCTCGTCATCCTCATTCTCATCTCGCTCGCCGGTGTGATCAATCTCTGGTATTTCGGCAAGACGGCGGTTGGTCGCCTGCTTCCGGGCATCAAGGACAATGAAATCCGCGTCGAGTATCTCGGTGCCTCGGCCAACAAGACCATCTATATCAGCTACATTCTGGCCGCTGTTCTGGCCGCCCTCGGTGGCGCGATGAGCGGTATCCTCGTCGCTCACGTCGATCCCGAAATGGCCTTCTGGGCAACGTCGGGCGAATTCGTGGTGATCGCGGTTCTGGCTGGCACCGGCAATATCTTCACGCCGTTCATTGCCGCGCTGGCGCTCGAATTCATCAGAACCTTTGCCTACCAGTATGCTCCGAATACCTGGCAGCTGGTGCTTGGCGTCATCATCCTCGCCATGATCCTGTTCCTGCCCGAGGGGCTCGGCGGCATCCGGTTCCGCAAGCGCAAGGCTGCGACCGTCACGACGGGAGAAAAAGCATGAAGCCGATCATTCAGGCGAAAGGCCTTGTCAAGAAATTCGGGGCGGTCACGGCTGCAAACGATGTCAATGTCGACATCATGCCCGGCACGATCTCCGGTCTTATCGGCACCAATGGTGCGGGAAAGACCACGTTCATCAACATGATTACCGGCTACCTGAAACCCGATACCGGTTCGATCCTGCTCGATGACCATGAGATCGTCGGTCAGTCGCCCCGCCAGATCACCCGGCGCGGCGTGGCCCGTTCGTTCCAGATCCCGCAGCTGTTCAATTCGTTGACGGCTCTGGAAAACCTGGCTTTGGCTTATAGCGCCAATGACAGTATCGGCCCGAAGGCGTTCTCTATCCTGTCCGACGACGCCCTGACGGCGCGGGCGGAAGAAACGCTGAAGGTTTTCGGTCTCGAAGCTTTCCACGACACGCTGGCCGGCACCATGCCGGAAGGCATCCGCAAGTTGCTCGATATCGCTGTCGCCATGGTTGGCAAGCCGAAGGTTCTGTTCCTGGACGAACCGACCAGTGGTGTCGCCAGCGAGGAGAAATTCTCTGTCATGGACCGTGTCATCGATGCGACCCGTGCAGCGGGTGTCAGCGTTCTGTTCGTGGAGCACGATATGGAAATCGTCCGTCGTTACTCCGATCGCGTTCTCGCCTTCTTCGAAGGTCGCGTCCTGATCGACGGCCCACCGGAAACCGTGCTGGCTGACCAGCAGGTTCGCGAACTCATCATCGGCGAGGAGCACGGTCATGCTTGAGGTCAAGTCGATCAACGTTTCCATTGGCAAGGTCCAGATCCTGCGTGATGTGTCGATGAAGGTCGAGGCAGGCTCCATGGTCGGCATCGTCGGCCGTAACGGTGCCGGCAAGACCACGCTGATGCGTGCGATCATGGGCCTTTTGCCGTTGCAGGCAGGCGCCATCAGCTTCGAGGGCGGCGATATTTCCCGCGAGGCACCGCATCTGCGCGTTCATCACCAGATCGGTTTTGCCCCGGAAGACCGTCGTCTCATTCCTGAGCTGACGGTTGAGGAAAATCTGCTGATCCCGGCCTGGGCCGCAGGCGTCAAGGACGCGCAGAAGCGTCTCGACGACGTCTACTCGCTGATCCCGGAAGCGGCTAATTTCAGGCATCGCCGTGCGCTTCAGCTGTCCGGCGGCCAGCAGAAGCTCGTCGCCATCGGCCGTGCCCGCATGACCGGCACCAAGCTTCTCATGCTGGACGAACCCTTCGAGGGTGTCGCTCCGGCACTGTCCAAGCGTATCGCGGAAGTGGTCTCTTCGCTGCGGCCGCTTGGCCTTTCCATCCTTCTTTCCGGCGCCGATCTTCAGCACGCCGGCAAGGGTCTCGATGCGGTGTACCGCATGGACCGTGGCCAGATCGCTTCTGTCTGACCGTCATCGAAACGGGCCTGCGCACACGCTGGGCAGGCCCAAAGCAACGGAACAGGATGCCATGAGCAACTTCATCTTCAACACTACGAAATCCATCATCTCCGAAGTCGGCGCCAGCGCCCGGATTGCCGAGATCGCCGGCTCCACCCTCGGAAACCGTGTCGTGCTCGTCACTGACAAGCTTCTGCGCAAGCTGGGCCTGATCGATCCGGCGCTCGCTTCCTTCGCCAAGGCCGGCATCGAAGTGGTCATCTTCGACGACATCGACGCCGATCCGCCGGAAAAGAATGTTCTCGAACTGGCTGCGCTCATAAAGTCCCACAACGCGACAGGCGTCATTGCCATCGGCGGCGGTTCTCCGATGGATGTCTCAAAGGTCGCGGCGCTGATTGCCAAGGGTGGCGAAGAGCTGAACGACGTCTACGGCGTCAATGTCGCGAAGGGTCCGCGTCTGCCGCTCGTTCTCGTTCCGACGACGGCCGGAACCGGTTCCGAAGTCACGCCGATTGCGATCATCACCACCGGTGGCGCGGAAAAGAAGGGTGTCGTAACCCCTCTCCTCCTGCCCGACATCGCGGTTCTCGACGCTGACCTGACGCTCGGCCTGCCGCCGGCAGTGACCGCCGCGACGGGTATCGACGCCATGGTGCATGCGATCGAATCCTACGCTTCGGCATCTGCCAACAATAACCCGGTGTCGAACGGTCTTTCCAAGCAGGCATTGCGTCTGCTGGGCGCCAATATTCGCGAAGCGACGTTCAACGGTCAGAATCGTGAAGCTCGCGCCGGCATGCTGCTCGGCTCGCTGCTCGCCGGTCAGGCTTTCGCCAATTCGCCGGTGGCCGCCGTTCATGCGCTGGCCTACCCGATCGGCGGTCACTTCCACGTGCCGCACGGGCTTTCCAACGCGCTGGTTCTGACGCATGTCCTGCGTTTCAACCTGTCCAAGGGCGCGAAATTCTATGCTGAGATCGCTGCCGACGCCTTCCCCGAACTTGCCAACGTGCCGTTGGAGCAGCGCGCCGAGGCCTTCATCGAGGCTCTGGACAAGCTCGGCAAGGAGCTGAAAGTGCCGCAGACCTTGCGTGAGGTGAACATTCCCCGCGACGCGCTACCGATGATGGCGCGCGATGCGATGAAGCAGACCCGCCTTCTCGTCAATAATCCGCGCGAAGTCACGGAAGCCGACGCGCTGGCGATCTACGAAGCCGCCTACTAACCCAACAAATACGGGTCCGGCGAAAGCTAATCGAACAGACGACGCCCGCACCGGTTCCGGTGCGGGGTTTTGTCCCTGTCGGTCAGTCGCCCTGACCCCCCCCGAGAACAGGAAGAGCATCATGTTGGAAACTGTCAAAGCATCCGGCTGGCTTCGTGAAGCCAATCTGATTGGCGGCGAATGGGTTGCAGCCGATAGCGGCAAGACCATCGACGTCACCGATCCCGCAACCGGCCGCGTCATCGGCACGATCCCCTATGCCGGCAAGTCCGAAACGCAGCGCGCCATTGCCGCCGCCTCGGCCGCCTTCCCTGCCTGGTCGGCGAAGACCGCTGCCGAACGCGCCAACCTTCTCTTGGAAATGGCTCGCCTCGTTCGCGAAAACATCGACGCGCTGGCCAGCCTGCTGACGCTGGAACAGGGCAAGCCATTGGCCGAAGCCAAGGGCGAAGTCGCAATCAGCGCGGCCTATATCCAGTGGTTTGCCGAGGAAGCCCGTCGGGTTAACGGCGAGATTATCCCCTCCCCGTGGAAGGATCGCCGTATCCTCGTCACCCGCGAGCCTGTCGGCGTCGTCGGCGCCATCACGCCGTGGAACTTTCCGCTGTCGATGATTGCCCGCAAGCTGGGTGCTGCACTTGCAGCCGGTTGCACCATCGTCGTCAAGCCGGCCGAGTTCACACCCTATTGCGGTCTCGCATGGGGGCTCCTCGCCGAAAAGGCAGGCATCCCGGCCGGTGTGGTCAATATCGTCACGGGCGCTGCCAGCGAGATCGGTGGCGAACTGACGGCCAGCTCCATTGTCCGGAAAATCACCTTCACCGGCTCCACCCGCGTCGGCAAGTTGCTGTACAACCAGTCGTCCGACACGATGAAGCGCCTGTCGATGGAGCTGGGCGGCAATGCGCCGTTCATCGTTTTCGATGACGCTGATATCGATCGGGCTGTCGAGGGCGCCATTGCCGCAAAGTACCGCAATTCCGGGCAGACCTGCGTCTGCACCAACCGCTTCTATATCCAGGACGGCATCTACGACGCTTTCGCCGAAAAGTTCGCCGCTCGGGTCAAGGCACTCAAAGTCGGTAACGGTTTCGAAGCCGGGAGCGAGCAGGGTCCGCTGATTAACGAAGCGGCTGTGAAGAAGGTTGAGGATCACATCGGTGATGCGCTTGCCAAGGGCGCTCGCACGCTGGTTGGTGGCAAGCGTCACGACCTAGGCTTCACCTTCTACGAGCCGACGGTTCTGGCTGATGCGACCTCCGATATGGTCGTGGCACGCGAGGAAACCTTCGGTCCGCTTTCGGTCCTGTTCCGTTTCAAGGACGAGAAGGAAGCAATCGACGCGGCCAATGCCACCGAGTTCGGTCTTGCTGCCTACATCTACACCCGCGATCTCGCCCGTACCTTCCGCGTCTCCTCGGCGCTGGAATATGGCATGGTCGGCATCAACGAAGGTATCATCACGACGGAAGTCGCGCCCTTCGGCGGTGTCAAGGAAAGCGGCATGGGTCGTGAAGGCTCGGTCCACGGCCTCGATGACTACCTCAACATCAAGTATCTGAGCGTCGGCGGTCTCTAAATCGTTTTCAGGGCGCGGCCATGGTTGCGCCCTGACCATCAGGTCTTTCGAAAACCGTCCGTCTGGGTTGCCACGATCTTGTCGGCGATCGCCTCACGGGCGGCTTCGGTCTCGCCTTCCATCGGGCGATACCAGATCGACAGCCAGTTTACCGCGCCGAGAATTGCCTTGGCGGTGATGGATATGTCGAGTGCACGGATCGAGCCATCGGCGATCCCTTCTTCCAAAGTCTGCTTGAAAAGACCTTCGAACCGTCTGCGAATGGCGATCAGTTCGTCCAGCGTCTTGCGCTGGTCGGGCGTGGTTGCCGCGAGCCTGTGCATGTGAACGCCCTGTACGACCACGGCTTCGAAGGCGGCGTTGCGCATCATCGCCATGGCATGAGCCTTGATCATCGCGGTCAGCCGTTCAGCCGCTGGGCCAGTCGATTGCATGGCCTGCTGGACGGGTAAAAACAGCCGTTCCATGCCTGAGAACGGCGGTGCAAAATTCGTCCACGGAAGCGGCGGGATAGTCCTGCTGCGCCGGAGTAAAACCCGGCCACCTATTTACCCTTCTGCGACGACAGCAGGAGGGCGTGGGGATCTACACCGTGGAACTTTATCTGAGGGTTCGCCTGGCCGTCTCTGAGGGGATGAGCCGGCGTCAGGCTGCAAAGCATTTCAACATATCGCGCGACAGCGTGGCGAAGATGGTGGCCTATTCGACGCCGCCTGGTTATCAGCGTCGCTCGCCGATCCGTCGACCGAAGCTGGATGCATTCGTTTCGACGATCGAGCATTGGCTCGATGAGGATCTGAAGGTGCCGCGCAAGCAGCGCCATACCGCCAAGCGGGTGTTCGACCGCCTGCGCGACGAATGCGGTTTCACCGGCGGTTACACGATCATCAAGGATTATATACGCGAGCGGGATCAGCGTCGGCAGGAGGTGTTCGTGCCTCTGTCGCATCCGCCCGGACACGCGCAGGCCGACTTCGGCGAGGCGACTGTGGTGATCGGCGGCGTCGAGCAGAAGGCCCGCTTCTTCGTTCTGGATCTGCCGCACAGTGACGGCTGCTATGTGCGGGCCTATCCGGCGGCGGTGGCCGAGGCCTGGGTTGATGGCCATATCCACGCATTCGCCTTCTTCGGGGCCGTGCCGCAGTCGATCGTGTAGGGGCTCCGTGGGCATTTCTGCAATAATACCCGCTAAGGGAAAGCGAAGTTGTTTGGATTGAAACGGTTAGCGCGGATCGGCCTGAAGCGTTCGAGGGGTCGGTCAATTTCGTTCCAGAGATAGTCGCCGGTGAGTGCGATATGAGCCCAGGGAAGTGGTGCGACTTGGGAGAGCAGCTCGGCGGGAATATCGATGCCCTGGGTGCGGACATAATCGACAGCGCGGCTGAGATAGACGGTGTTCCACAGGATAATGGCGTTGACGACGAGGTTGAGACCTGACGCCCGATAGGCCATGGTTTCCGCCACGCGGTTGCGCAGCTCGCCAAGCTGGTGGAGGAAGACCGCCCGGGCAAGGGCGTGACGGCTTTCACCCTTGTTGAGGATGGCATGCGATCTGCGCCGGAGCTTGGTGTCGAGCAACCAGTCGCAGATGAAGATCGAGCGTTCAATCCGGCCCATTTCGCGTAGCGCCTGATTGAGCCGATTTTGCCGAGGCGATGCGGCAAGCTTCTTGAGGATGACGGACGGCGGCACGAGGCCCGCGCCAATCGATGACTTCAGCCGCAAGACCTCATCCCAGTGCTGCTCGATGACATCCATGTTGACGGCTCCCGAGATCAGCGCCCCGAGCGGGTCGTACGCCGCGTCGGGATCGATGACGAAGAGCCTGCGATTGCCGAGATTGCGGATACGAGGAATGAGCCTATAGCCGAAGCCATGGAACATAGCGAATGTCGTTTCGGTCGCGCCGGCGGTATCGGTTGCATGCTCATGGATTTCGACGGAGCTTTCGTTGTGAAGGAGGCCGTCGAGCACGTAGGGCGCTTCGCTCTCGGACGCCTGGATCATCCGGGAGAAGAAGGAGGCGAAACGATTGGACAGGAAGCCATAGACCGAAGCACCTGGTCTTTTGCCGTATTTTGCATTGTATTCGAGGCTGGCTTCACCGCGCCCGCCTGCCGGAAAGAACTGCCCGTCCGAGGAGGAGATATGACCGTCGCCCCAGACCGCGGCGAAGGGATGAGCCTGCTGCGCATCGACCAGCACGGCGGTCGCCGTAGCATAGGTTTCCGAGCGCAGATGCCTATCTACCATCAGCATCATCTGGTGGATCGTGACGCCGCGTGAGCTTTCCGCCATGCGTTCAGCACCGGCGTTGGTGGCGTCGGCAAGGATAGCGGCCATCAGCGCCGGCTCGTCGTTCGCCGTCTCGCCGGTGCGATAGTGTGTGAAGCTGTCAAGGAACCTGGTCCAGCTGTGGACCTCGGCAAGCAGGCTGGTGATCCTGATCCGGGGAACGAGGATGTAAAGACGCCGGCTGAGCGCGACGATCCCGTCACGCTCCTCCTCGCGGATCGGGGAGACCGACAAACCCTTGTCGGAAATAGCCGCATCCGGAATGGCGTTGGCGGCCGCCGCCCTTGCCAGCTCTTTGAGTTTCGCGTCGAGCGTGGCGGTGCGTTCGGCTCGCCATTCGGCAAAGCTGTCAGGGATGGCAAGCCCGAGCCGGCCTTCGGCGCGCATCAGGGCAAAGATCGGTCGAGGCAGAAGATAATCCTCGAAACTGCGCCATGCTCGGCTGCCATCAACCCATATGTCACCGGCCCGCAGGCGCTCCCGAAGGTGAACGAGTACCGCCACTTCCCAAGCCCGAAGGTCGATGGTGACACCGTCCGAGCGCACACGTCGCCGCCACTTGCGCGTCATGAACGCGAACGGCACCTGCGCGGGTAGTTTCCTGCCACTGTAGAGCGCACGCAGATGATCCACTGCCTTCAAAACCGGATCATCGGGACGAAACGACCGGAAAGAGAACGCGCCGAACATGAGCCTGCCCAGCTTTCGCAGCGATTTGTGCCGCTCTATGAGCTCATCGAATTCGTCGCTGCGATCGGGGCGCACGACGGACCTGGCTGCGGCCACGCTGGCGGTCAATCCGTCCCAGCCGAGTGAGACTGCAATTGCGGATGCGAGATCGGTGTTGTTCTCACGGGCGGCCAGAAGCGCCTCGCCAAGCTTGAGATGATCGAGCGCCACCCCATCAAGAATCTCGGCTTCTTTCAGCCGGCGTTCTGTGCGGCTAAGTTCAGCCTTGCGCCGGGTGCTGCCGATCAGTTTGCAGAACATGTCGATCGCAAGGTCGGTGATTGCCGCCTGCCTCTCGATGACGAACGCCGTCAGCGTGGCGTAGCGGCGCTCGGATGTAAGGCGTCGTATCTCACGGGCATGCAGAATGCGGGCGTCCCGGGCGATGATGCCATAGCGGTTGGCATGGATCGTTTTACGTCGCTCATCGGAAATCGCCGCCGAACGCAGAACCTCAAGCCGGGCAATCAGGCCCTTGAGGTTTTTCAGTTTCGTCCCCTCCGGCGCTTCCGCAATCCAGCCGAGATGGCTCCGATCGCCGGACCGATCGATGAGAAGCTGATCAAGCGCCTCGATGGACGGTTGCTCCATGCCCCGGATCAAGCCGCGATAAGCCTGTCGTCGCGCTGCCGCCCGGCCCGCCATCGCCAGACGTATCAGCAGTTCCGGCACAGGAACGAGCAGCTTCCTCTCCTTCAGGGCTTCGATCACGGCCTTGGTGATCGGCTCGCCTTGTTCGGTAGCGGCTGCCTCGCGTGCCGCCGCGGTGATCAGGGATCGATAATCGCTCGCCCGGACGGGCCGGAGATCCAGTGCGACGACAATCTCCCGCGTATGTTCTCGACGGGTTTCCTCCCGCTGGGCATAGAGTGCGAACACCGCAGCGTCGATGCCCAACTGGTCGGCGACAACGGAGACGACTGCCTGAGGCGGAACTTCCCCAGCGCGGAGCGGACGACCGAGATCACGCACCAGGGCGAGTTGGATGGCAAAACCCAGACGATTATGCGATCGGCGATGCGCCCTGGCGAAAGCGATGTCCTCAGCGGACAGCGCATAGCGCGCGAGGGCCTCTTCATAAACATCGGGTGGGTCGAACAGAACGGTGCGCGACTGCGCGTCGAGGAAGGCCATCGGTCACACCCGCTCTCAAACTGGGGGAGCAGGCTCATCTTCTTTGCCCGGTCCGGTCCATCCGGTTCGCCGCAATGTATCGATGAGAGTCGAGCGCGGCACCTTGAATGTCCGACACACCGACGCCTTGCTGGCGCCGGCTTCCAGCGCCGCCAGAATCTGCTCAACCTTTTCGGTGTCGATCGTCGGTGGCCTACCGCCCTTGCGACCGCGCCGGCGTGCCGCCGCCAGTCCAGCGTTGACCCGCTCCGTGATCAGCACTCTCTCGTATTCGGCGAGCGTGCCAAACAGGTTGAACAGGAACGCACCGTGCGAATTCGTCGTGTCGATAGCTTCCGTCAAAGAGCGGAAGGCGACCCCGCGCATCTTCAGATCCTCAACGATTCTGATCAGGTGGGAGAGTGATCGGCCCAGACGGTCGAGCTTCCAAACGACCAGCACGTCACCCTCGCACAATTCCGCAAGGCAAGCCTTCAGCCCCGGCCGATCGTCGCGCGCGCCCGAAGCGCGATCCTGATGCAGGTGACGCTGATCGACCCCGGCCGCGAGCAGGGCGTCGCGCTGCAAGGCAACCGACTGCCGCTCATCACCGCTCGATACCCGCATGTAACCGATCAACATGCACGACAAACCTCAAATTCCGTGTTGCCGCACAGTCTCACATTCCGACAGGGTTTGTCGCGCAAATAATTGCCCAGTCACCCCGTCGATTTCGACCCGCCGAACCGCTACGCGGAAATCATCTGTTTTCCGTCACACCAAAAATCTCTTAGCGGGTAATATTGCAGAGATTCCCACGGAGCCCCTTGAAGCGCATCGCCAGGCGTCGCATCTCGACAAACGCCTCAGATCCCTGCTTCAGGGCGTCGACCTTCCTTGCCTGCCGGTCCGTCAGCAGGCCTCGCGGCTTGATACATAGCGCCGCGGCAACCACCGGAGAGATTGCATGACCGGTTTCGGGATCTCGAACCGGTTCCGACTTCAACGCGGCGGGCGGTACATCATCGGCCTGTCCCCTTTCGGCCCGCCGCCAAGCTCCGAGCAACCGCTCCAGATTGGCGAAGCTGCCGGTGTAGCCGCGCTGCTTGACGTCGTGAAACAGATGCCGTCCGCGCCGGTTCCCATCCTTCCAGCATTGCGCAAGGAAGGCTTCGAAATACCATGGTGATGTGGGGTTCAGTGCTGCTCGTCGCCTGTCTTGTGGAGCCTCGAACTTGAGCCACTTCGTTATGCTGCGACGCTCATAGCCGGTCCGTCTGGCGATCTCGCTGTAGGACAGCCCTTGCTGGCGCAAGGCATGGAGCATGTCGAATATCTCCTGGCGAGATTGCCTATGCGCAAGACGGGCGCGCCGGCGATGTGTCGCAGCGTCAACAATTGCGTCCTCCGAAAGAATGGCCCTGCCGGTGGCACGCCCGGAAAGGCTCATCTGTTCTTCGATGGCCGAACGAAGGTTCTGGACCAGATGAAACCGATCGGCGACCTGCCGGGCCTGCGGTGCGCCTTCACGGGTGGCCTGCGCATACAGGCCGCAGCGGTCGCGGCTGACAATCTCGATGGAAGGATGACTCCGAAGCCACTTGGCCGCATTCTCGACGCTACGGTCATCCAGTATGTCAATAACCGAGCGGCGCTCGAGGTCGACCATGATGGTCCCATAGCTCGTCGCGCGCCGCCAACTCCAATCATCGATACCGACCACCCGTATCTTGGAATTGCGTTGGGCAACTGCAGCATCCCGTTTCAGTTGCCGCAGGATAGTGTCGTCGCTGACCGGTATGCCGAGCCGTTGCATCAACCGCTCGCCAGGACGGCCGCCAGTGCTATGGCCGAGCAAGCCAACAATCTCTCCGACCCTTCTTGTCCGACGCGCGTATGGATCAGCTACCATCGGAAGACGGTCGGTGAACGTTCGTCGTGCGCATTCCCCATGTGCACATCGCCAGCGGCTCAGCAGGAGCTTCACTGTCACGGGCTTGCCCTGGACTGGCAGATCCTGGAGGCTGCGGCAGGACCAGCCATGCCGACTTCGGCTTCGACATCCACAATCGGGGCATACTCCGATCTTGGATCCAGCTGCGGAAACAACCCAACCGTGATCAACGGTGAGCGCGACACCCAGTACTTTGACCCCTGGACCGGGCGACCATTTCGATTTCGTTCGCATGCCCGCCCATAGCCAAAACCTCGCTAACGGCGAATGAACCACACAAAGTGAGGAAGAACCTCAAAAACACTCCGCCCTCGCCACCCACATTCATCGGATCCGCGCCATGGCGCACTGGAAGGCCGTGACCGGCGCAACTGCCTGAGTTTAACTGAAAGCGCTTCGTCCGGCCTCAGTCGAACAACGTGACAACGCCGTTCTGAACGTTCGTGACAATTGGTGGCGAATAAGTCACATATCGCTTGATATCTGAGGTGAAAATTTCACGTTCGATGGCGCATTAGCCTTGAGGTGATCGATGAGCGCTTCGGCAACGACCTCTGGAGACTCTTCCAGCAGCCAGTGAGAGCCTCCTTGCAGTTCGACGAAGCGATAGGAAGCGTTGACATGCGCGCTTGTCGCTTCCGCCGCGGCCCGGCCAAGCGCCTGATCGTTGCTTCCCCAGATAAATACGGTGGGCACGTTAATCCTGCCGATGCGGATGTGAAGATCGAGTGCCCGATACCAGCTCAGTCCAGCCGTCAGCACGCCGGGCTGTGACAAGCGGGATACGTAATCATCGAGACGCGGTTTCGGCAGCTTGTCCTTGAATACTCGCTTCAGCGCGCTGGCGCCACGTCGCAAGAGCAGCCATTCCGCGACATGGAAGGGAAGCCGAAAAACAGTGATATAGCGTGAGCGCCGCTTTTGATCCCTGTCGGTCCGGCGGGCCTCCAGCAGTGCATCGACATGCGGTGTCGAAACGATCGATAGCGACTGAAGCCGATCCGGATATCTGGCTGCAAGGCTCCAGGCGACGATACCGCCCCAGTCATGACCGGCCAGATGAAACCGCTCCAGACCAAGAGCGATTGCGATTGCGAGCACGTCGGCGACAAGGTCATCCACCGCGTAATCGCGTACTGTTTCGGGCCGCGCACCTGCCGAATAGCCGCGTTGATCGATGGCGATCGCGCGATAGCCGGCTTTTGCCAGCGCCACTGCCACTTCCGCCCAGCTGTCGGCGAATTGCGGGAAGCCATGAAGGAGAAGGACAGTTTCCCCTTCTTTCGGCCCGCACGCCAGGCCCGAGAACACCATTCCGCGAGCAGCCAGGGTGAATTCCTCGATATCCATCCAGGGTGCGGCCTGATTGCCGATATCCGTCATTGCGCAGAGGCATCTGCCGGCTGCCTTTTCCATCCGGCATCAGCGATCCACTTGAGCGCTGAAAGACTTGGCATGAACAGATATTCGCCGCCCTTCATGACGTTGAAGGTCTGAACGCCGTCGACCCGCTTACGAACCGGAGTCTGCGGAATGGTGAACTGGCCATCTTCTTCGTGCAATCCCACGATCGGATCTCGCTCTTCCCCGAGATCGACAAAGTTACCCCGGTTGATCCATTCCTGCTGCATGAACTCGATCGTGTCATAGGCCCGCGCGCTGATGAAGATGAAGAAAATTCCCCGGTCAGCCTTGCCGTCATCTTGCGGCGTGACATCCTCTGAATAGACCGGACCAAACGTCGATGATCTGCGAATGATGCGATGGATGTTGACGTCGGTCAGCAGGGTCAGCTCGGAGTCGCGCGGATTGAGCCGGCGCATGTGACAGCCAAGGGGTACGACGCGTCCCTTCGGATCATCCTTGAAATTGAAGTCATTGTTGCGTTGTGGATCATTGCCGAGATGCGGATCGTCGTGATCCGGCGACAGAATGAGCGGGGCGCCAGATCGCCAGCGACCGAACATTTTGGCAGCAAGGAGCTCGCGTTTCTCTTCAGTCTCACCATGGGCCTTGAGGAACGCATTAAAGCATCCGACGCGGCTCTGGAACTTGCGCAGGACAACGAAGGTGCCGTTCCTGCCGAGCACCGCAGGCTGCGGCATGGCCAGTTCCTGGCCGTTTTCGCTTTCATAACCAAGAATGAACTCCCCAGCTTTGATCGGCCGCTCCTCGCCGGGAAGCGGATCAATCCCGCTGCCTTCGACGGCCGGCTGCGAGATCGAATCCCGAAACCCGAACGGGTTTTTAGCACCATCAGGTGCCCCGAAGCGATGCTCACCGAGGAGCGTGACGCCGTTGCTTCTGTCGAGTTCTGCCCGCGCCGTCGCCAGCGCCTTGTCGAGTGCCGCGTCGTCGACGGCATATATAGTCAACGCCAGATGACAGTTTCCGGGTTTGAACACGTCCTCCCACTGCTCAGGCGCATTTGGACCGAAGTCGCGAAGCTGTTCACGCCTGGCCGCCATACCCTGCTGAAACGGCAAGGGAAAGGTGTTGAGTTGAGCGTCCGGAACGCCGAGTGCCTTCAGACCTTCAAAGCTCAGTGCCGCGCCGATCCAGAAATCGAGATTGTCGGTCCAGTTGTCTGCCGAGGCAATGTGAGGCGCAAGGCGACCAAGAAGATCCCTTGCACCCTCGGGCTCATCGAAGTGGAGCATGGCGTGGATGCCGACATAAGGCTCGGGGCGGCTTCTGAGGATCAGTGCCTGGATGTCATCCAGCTCGAGAGAGACGCTGTCGCGTCGAAACCGTTGCCTGATCGATTGGAGAAGGTTCATACTCAGCCCACCTTGTCTAGGAATTCATTGACGGCATGCTCCATTCGTTGCAGCCGCCGCACATCGACCACGGTGACCTGCGGATTGGCAACGAACCATCCGGCCGCGGTAATCTGATGTTCGGCGATAAAGTCCTTGACCTTGGGGCTTGCGATGCCAGGCCAGCCCTCGACGGAGGCGAAGAGCAGATCCATCAGATCCGGGATTTTGGTGGCGAAGTCGTTGATATAGGTATCCCAGTCGCCATCATAGGCGGTGGCGAAGAGGATGCGCGTGTCATTGTCAAAGAAGACGAAACGCATGTTGTGCAGCGTGCCAACCTTCTGAGCGCCGTCGAAATTGCCATTCACCAGATTGAAAATGCGCCGAAGCCGGTCGGCGCCACCGGGCTTAAGATCGGCGATGGCCGTCAGCTCGGAGACATTGCCGGATTGGGCTCCGACCCGACCGGCGGAGCCTGCGGTACCCTTGAGATCGGGATTGTGCTTTGTGACCATCTGCTCAAGCGCAAGCTTGGCGAGTTGCGGGGCGTCCCCGACCACCTCCTCGATCCTGCGCCGAATGGCTTGCAAACGCGTCTCGTCGATCTGTGGGGTGTCGTCTGTGTCGGCCATGCTGGCCTCCTTTCCATGACATTCATGAATTGTCTGGCGATGAGGAATTATTCAATCCGGAATTTCGTCGATCGATGTCGGCTCTAAACGGGGCTGCGCGTTCAGCGCGTGACGGCGTGCCGCCGACCGCTCGTATGCGGCAATGCGGATACGCATGATCGATCCAAGCGGTTGATGATCCTTGATCCCGTGCCAGGGATTGAAGGATAAGACATCGTCACCATAGACCCGGCGGGCAGGGGAGTACGCCTCCTGAGCGGGAATGCGGAGCGTTGCAATGGGCTGTTGCGGAGACAATTCCTCGCGCCACAGCACGGCGGCATCTTCGACGGGCATATGGTCTAAACTGCGACAGAGCTGGGCGCGCAGTTCGTATTCCGCGGCCTGTTGTCTGAAGTGATCGACGACGAGATCGCGCATCGTACCGTCCTCGATATCACCGACGTCCTGACCGGTCAGATTGCGAACGTTTTCCGACAAAGGCGCGGCGCTGATCTTGGCGATGTAATCGCCAAACCGGATCGCGGCCATCGAATGATAGGTCTCGCCAAGCAAGTGGGCATTATCGCGCGCCAACCCCTTCAAGGTCGCACCTGGCTCGATGCCGACCGCTTCCACGGCCGTCTCCACGCCTCGCGCGACACCAGCCATGGCCCGCTGGAGGAACGCCGGGTTCTCCGCGTTCTTCTCCAGGAGACCGACAAGCTGGCGGTACTTCTTGATCGTGCCAAAGCTCAAAACCGGGATGTTGACGAGCAGAAAGTCCTGGTTGTGCCCGGCATCGTCGGCCAGCAACCGATCGCCATCGACGCCGATGACTTTGATCGCCATGCCACGTGGTGCCGGGATGGTGTCGGAGTGAATGTCGCCAGGTGCGGAGGACAGGCGAATGATCACGGAGTAAGTGGCCGGTCGCGCAAACAATCCCTGGCACAGATGGTCAGGAAGTTCCGGCACAACCAATTCACCCTTGAGAAAACCATGACTTTTGGCATGCGCGTCGCGGACGGCATGGCGGTGGCGCTCGAATGCCTTGCGGTTCGATTCAGCCATTATGTCGAGGATTTCAGCAGTGAGGGCATCCTCATCATCTGCTCGAATTTCGACATCTGCATGATAGGGAACGTACTCGCTCAAATGATCGCCTCAAATCTATCTTGAAACCATATCGACTTTGCTCGGGTTGAGATATCGCTTGATATCTGAGATAAGAATGCCTTACCTTCAGAAATGTTCCAGCACGGCTTGCTTTGTGGAGACAAAATGCCGACGAGCAGAAAAGAAACCCAGCGTCAGACACGCGAGAAGCTCTTGGAAGCCGCCCATGCATCGATTGTGCAGGAAGGCGTCGCGTCGTTCTCGATCCGTAGCATCTGCGCGGCCGCCGGGCGCACGCAAGGTGCTTTCTATTCGAATTTTTCGAGCAAGGACGATCTCCTCGTCGATCTGATGGAGATTCATATCCTTGAGGAAGTTTCGCTTTTGCGACGGATTGTGCACGAGGCAGCCAGCGACACCATTGAAGAAACGCTACGCGTTCTGGCCGAGCGACTTGCGTATATCGCCGCCGAGCCCGAATGGTCGCTTCTGTCGATCGAATTGCAGCTCCATGCCCGCCGGGACGAGGCGTTTGCCAAACGCCATAATGCCACGAAGGCGACCTGCTATCGGGTGTTTTGCGAACTCATCGAGGATCTCGTTGAGAACTATGATCTACTTCCAACTTTGCCTCCCTTGCAAATCGGCATCGGCCTTTATGCTCTCTGGTCGGGTATGGCCATGCAGGGCGACGTGGCCCAGGCCATGCCACGAGAACAGATGCTGCTGGCCTTCTTCCGGGCGATGACAGGCCTGCATACGATGCAGCACGGATCAGACCACATCGCTGAAGCAGAAAAGTGAGCGCCAGGAACGGTGCCCGGTACATTACACGGATGCTATCCAATGGAGAGTTCGATGGCGAGCGTTGGTGCGCGTGCGTTCAGTTTTTCCAGAACACGTTGGGGTGCTTCCTCCCACCGCTACGTTCGGGACAAAAGACCGAGGGCGCTGGTCGTCGAACGTCAATCCGAATATGCAATCGACTACGATCTGATGTTCAATAAATTCGGCTTTCGGTCACTCTTCACCACGATCCCGGGGGAGGCGGGCAGGGCAGTGTCAGAGGATGAGGATATAGCCGTTGTGCTGATCGACGCCGACACTGTCGACCTTCGTCGTTGCCTCACCGTTCTCCAACGCATGCGCCCGCTGAAACTGATTGTCGTCGCCGGACCCGACGCCGAAATCGACGAAGAATATCCGTGCGACGTGCGGTTGGTTCGAAAGCCCTTGGTAATCCGGGAGCTCGAAAAAGAGGTGGCATATTTATAGTTCAAAGGGCGTTGTCACGTTGTTCGACTGAGGCCGGACGAAGCGCTTTCAGTTAAACTCAGGCAGTTGCGCCGGTCACGGCCTTCCAGTGCGCCATGACGCGGATCCGATGAATGTGGGTGGCGAGGGCGGAGTGTTTTTGATGCGACGGGACGAAATGATTTCTAACCGCTGAAAACACGGGGACAAATTGTTGCAGACTGCCGACGGATCGGAAGCCCTGCATCACTCGTTCTCGTTTTCGCAGCGGCAGATGGGAATTTTCCGCACGGTTGTTAAGGCCCTTGTGAGATCTATGTTCTACGGTCGGCATCACATCTCGCTTTGCCGCCCCGTATGAACGCAGTTTATCAGTGACAATCCTCTTTGGCGCGAGGCCTTGCTTCTTCAGCAGCCTGATCAGCAATCGCTTGGCAGCCTTGGTGTCTCGACGGGTCTGCACGATCTCGTCGAGAACATATCCGTCCTGGTCGACGGCTCGCCAAAGCCAATGCTTTCGCCCGCCGATCGTTACGACCACTTCGTCCAGATGCCAGATATCCTCTCGCGACGGCGCCTTTCTGCGCAGTCGCTTTGCGTAGGCCGCACCGAATTTCCGGCCCCAGCGCCGGATCGTTTCGTAGGACACGACAATGCCGCGCTCCAGCAGCATTTCTTCCACCAGCCGCAGGCTTAACGGGAACCGGAAATACAGCCAGACCGCATGGGCGATGATCTGCGGTGGGAAATGGTGGTTCTTGTAGCTGATGGTCGGCGTGCTCATCACGTCCGGTTATCCGTCAACCGTTAAGCCACGAACAACGTGACAACGCCCGGCCAGCCTCTCGGCATGCCGGAGCCCGCCGCGCTCGGCAAGAACGGCACCTTCGTCGTTATGCGCAAGTACAACAGCCGGGTCGGCTGCTTCAACGCCTTCCTCAAGGCGCATGGCGAGACGCCGGAGGAACGCGAGCTATTAGCCGCCAAGATGTTCGGGCGCTGGCGCTCCGGCGCGCCCTTGACGCTGTCGCCCGACCATGACGATCCCGACCTCGGCGCCGATCCGCAGCGCAACAATGACTTCACGTTCAAGGAAGACCCCAAAGGCCGCGTTGTGCCGCTCGGCTGCCATATGCGTCGACTCAATCCCCGCGATTCCGAGC
This sequence comes from Rhizobium sp. 9140, assembly GCF_900067135.1. NCBI lineage: Bacteria > Pseudomonadati > Pseudomonadota > Alphaproteobacteria > Hyphomicrobiales > Rhizobiaceae > Rhizobium > Rhizobium sp. 9140. The sequence continues at coordinate 107,253 of NZ_FJUR01000006.1, forward strand.
TGACGCTGCTTACCGACGTCAACATCCACCGGATCATCCGCCGCTCCTCGACCTTCGGACCGGTCTATTCCGAGGATGTCGCGCCGGAAGACGATGCCGAAGGCGATCGCGGCCTGTTCTTCATCTTCATCAGCGCGCGTGCCTATGACACGATCGAGTTCATGCAGCAGGAGTGGATCAACCGAGGCAATTTCGTCGACCTTGGCGAAGAGCGCGATCCGATCGTTGGCCTGCATGAGGATGACGGCCGGTTCACGATCCCGCAGGCGTCGGCGCGCAAGCGCATCGACGGTGTGCAGACTTTCAATGTCATGAAGGGCGGCGAATATCTGTTCATGCCAAGCCTGTCCGCGCTCAAATGGCTGGCGGCCGGGAGCTGGGGTTAGGAACCCGCCGGTCAGTCGTTGGCCTTTGTGAAGATGAACGTGCAATTCATCAGGATCGCTGCGCTCGGCCTCACCATGATCTTTGCCAGTCGCGTCTGGCCCGATCGGTAATCCTGACTGTCCGCCGTCAGCACCAATGGCACAGATTTGAGGTTGTGATTTAAGGAGGATCTGGGCTTCGTCGTAGTGACGAAGGAACGAAGATGAAGCCCAGATCCTCCAATGTAAAATCGCCCGCCAAGGCCCCAGCAGAGCGGGTAGTGAAGGACATCCGCCGACAGACCCGGCGCCACTTTTCGGCCGAGGACAAGATCCGCATCGTGCTGGATGGCCTGCGCGGGGAAGACAGCATCGCCGAGCTATGCCGCAAGGAAGGCATTGCCCAGAGCCTGTATTACACCTGGTCGAAGGAGTTCATGGAAGCTGGCAAGCGCCGCCTGGCCGGCGACACCGCCCGTGCGGCGACCACCGGAGAGGTCCAGGACCTGCGCCGCGAAGCCCGGGCCCTAAAGGAATGCGTGGCCGATCTGACACTGGAAAACCGTCTGCTCAAAAAAAGCATGGTCGCGGATGGGGGCAACGACGAATGAGATATCCCGCATCCGAGAAGCTCGAGATCATCAGAACCGTCGAGCAGTCGCACCTGTCGGCCAAGCGCACGCTGGACCAACTCGGCATCCCTCGTCGGACATTCTACCGCTGGTATGATCGCTACCTCGAAGGCGGGCCGGAGGCGTTGGAAGATCGGCCATCGGCGCCGAGCCGGGTGTGGAACCGCATCCCGGCGGGCATCCACGACCAGATCATCGAGCTGGCGCTGGAACAGTCTGAGCTGAGCCCCCGGGAACTGGCCGTGCGCTTCACCGATGGGCAGCGCTACTTCGTGTCGGAATCCACGGTTTACCGCCTGTTGAAGGCCCACGACCTGATCACCAGCCCGGCCTATGTCGTGATCAAGGCTGCCGATCAGTTCCACACGAAAACCACGCGGCCGAACGAGATGTGGCAGACCGACTTCACCTACTTCAAGATCATCGGGTGGGGCTGGATGTATCTGTCGACCGTGCTCGACGACTTCTCGCGCTACATCATCGCCTGGAAGCTGTGCACCAACATGCGAGCCGAGGACGTCGCCGACACGCTGGACCTCGCCCTGGCGGCTTCTGGTTGCGACAGCGCCACGGTGCTGCACAAACCCCGGCTACTCAGCGATAATGGCCCCAGCTACATCGCGGGTGAGCTGGCGGAATACATCGAGGCCCGGAAGATGAGCCATGTCCGCGGCGCCCCGTGTCATCCCCAAACCCAGGGCAAGATCGAGCGCTGGCACCAGACCCTGAAAAACCGCATCTTGCTGGAAAACTACTTCCTGCCCGGCGACCTCGAAGCCCACATCGAGGCCTTCGTCGAGCACTACAATCACCAGCGATACCACGAGAGCCTGGCCAACGTGACGCCTGCCGACGCCTACTTCGGCAGGGTTCCGGCAATCATCAAACTGCGCGAAAGGATCAAGCGACAGACCATCGAACATCGGCGCTTGCAGCACCGCAAGTTCGCCGCCTAACATCAACCCCCTGACGAGGTCCGCACTCCGCTAATCTACGCCGCGAGTTGTGCCGAATGTTCTGACGACGGACATCGCGTAGTATCTGGATCATCCTTCCACGCAATATTCGCGGTGACGGAGGCGCTCGGAGACGTGACCACATCTACCTTCGGACCGCGCCTAACGATCTCGCGGCAGACCACCCAGGCAGCGTTGGCAATCGCAACGCCGCGTTCGCGCTATCACATGGACGCGGTGACAAATGCTGCCATAGTTCGCCGACGCCGATCCCTATGATCCACGACAAAAAATAGTGCACCCAGGACTTCGATGTCCGCGACCTGGACATCGGTCCCAGCAAGGTGAAGACGCATGTTTTCCGTTGACTTGCCGGTCTAGTGTCGCAGAAAACGCCTGCGCCTCTTGCCAGAAGGGCATGGGACCGCGTTTGATACCAAGAACTGCTGCCGATCTGCGGGCCATAGCTTATCCGGTCGAAAGTAAATATCTCCAATCTGGGGCTGGAGGGCTCATGGCAGGCGAAGAACACGTTTCCGTTGCAGTAAGAGATGACTTTCTGGCACGGCAAACCAAGGCGAAACCAATACCAGCTCTAGCGGAGCTCTTGTGGAACAGCCTCGATGGCGATGCCACCGATGTCTCAGTGGAATTCGTATACGAAGACTTGGCTGGCGGAATGTCCAAGATTGTCGTCTATGACAATGGCGACGGGTTCTCACGAAACGACGCGCGAGCTCTTTTCGGCAATCTCGGTGGCTCCTGGAAACGCCATATCCGCCAGACGAAGCGCAATCATCGTATGATCCATGGGCAAGAAGGACGCGGCCGCTACAAGGCATTTGCTCTCGGCCAGTCCGCCACTTGGAAGGTGTGTTACGACGAGCCGTCCGGTCGTAAGGCATTTGAGGTCAAGCTGCTCCAAGCTGATCTCACGGACGTCACCATCACCGAGGAAGCGCCAGCGCCAAGCCGCTCGACAGGGGTCATCGTCGAGATCAGTGATCTCCGGCGCGATTTCAGAACCTTCGAGAGCGACGAAGGCGTTCAGGACATGAACGAGATTTTCGCGCTCTATCTCATGAATTATCGGGGCGTATCAATCTCGATTGCCGGCCAGAGCCTCGATCCTGAAAAGGCGATCGCCAGCCACCATAGGGTTTCGCTGCCGCCGATCGAAACTGCGGAAGGTGCCCGGCACAGCGTTGAGCTGGAAGTTATTGAATGGCGAACCGATGCGCGCCGCGTACTATATCTCTGCTCCGCAAGCGGATTTCCGTTCGATCAGGTCGAGACCCGCTTTCACGTGCCCGGCTTCTCTTTCTCCGCCTACTTGAAATCTACCTACGTCGAGGAGCTTCACAACGAGGAGCGGGTTGCCCTGTCGGAGATGGATCCTCTGCTCACCGCGGCAGTCGAAAACGCCCGATCAGCGATTAAAGATTATTTCCGAGAAAAGGCCGCAGAAAAGGCTCGGTCGCTCGTCGACGAATGGATCGCCGAGGACGTCTACCCATACCGAGGCGAGCCGCAAAACGCCGTCGAAAAAGTTGAGCGTCAAGTCTTTGATATCGTCGCAGTTCAGGTTCAGGAGCTGGCGCCGGACCTCGCGATCAGCTCGGCAAAGGCGAAAGCTCTACACCTTCGTATGCTTCGAAACGCAATCGAGCGCGGACCCGAGGAGCTGCAACGGCGTTGTCACGTTGTTCGTGGCTTAACGGTTGACGGATAACCGGACGTGATGAGCACGCCGACCATCAGCTACAAGAACCACCGTTTCCCACCGCAGATCATCGCCCATGCGGTCTGGCTGTATTTCCGGTTCCCGTTAAGCCTGCGGCTGGTGGAAGAAATGCTGCTGGAGCGCGGCATTGTCGTGTCCTACGAAACGATCCGGCGCTGGGGCCGGAAATTCGGTGCGGCCTACGCAAAGCGACTGCGCAGAAAGGCGCCGTCGCGAGAGGATATCTGGCATCTGGACGAAGTGGTCGTAACGATCGGCGGGCGAAAGCATTGGCTTTGGCGAGCCGTCGACCAGGACGGATATGTTCTCGACGAGATCGTGCAGACCCGTCGAGACACCAAGGCTGCCAAGCGATTGCTGATCAGGCTGCTGAAGAAGCAAGGCCTCGCGCCAAAGAGGATTGTCACTGATAAACTGCGTTCATACGGGGCGGCAAAGCGAGATGTGATGCCGACCGTAGAACATAGATCTCACAAGGGCCTTAACAACCGTGCGGAAAATTCCCATCTGCCGCTGCGAAAACGAGAACGAGTGATGCAGGGCTTCCGATCCGTCGGCAGTCTGCAACAATTTGTCCCCGTGTTTTCAGCGGTTAGAAATCATTTCGTCCCGTCGCATCAAAAACACTCCGCCCTCGCCACCCACATTCATCGGATCCGCGTCATGGCGCACTGGAAGGCCGTGACCGGCGCAACTGCCTGAGTTTAACTGAAAGCGCTTCGTCCGGCCTCAGTCGAACAACGTGACAACGCCGCTGGCCGTTCTCGCTCTCATAGCCGAGGATGAATTCGCCGGCCTTGATCGGCCGCTCCTCGCCTGGCAGCGGATCAACGCCGCTGCCCTCCACTGCGGGCTGGGAGATCGAATCCCGGAAGCCGAACGGGTTTTTCGCGCCATCCGGCGCACCGAAGCGATGCTCGCCGAGCAGGGTCACGCCGCTGCTCCGGTCGAGTTCGGCGCGCGCTGTCGCCAGCGCTTTGTCGAGCGCCGCATCATTCACGGCATAGATGGTCAGCGCGAGATGGCAGTTGCCCGGCTTGAAGACCTCTTCCCACTTTTCAGGCGCGTTGGGCCCGAAGTCGCGAAGCTGCTCCGCGCGTGCGGGCATGCCCTGCTGGAAGGGGAGCGGGAAGGTCTTGAGTTGTGCTTCCGGCAGGCCGAGCGCCTTCAGCCCCTCGAAGCTGAGTGCGGCCCCGATCCAGAAATCGAGATCGTCGCTCCAGTTGTCGGCCGAGGCGATATGCGGCGCGAGCCGGCCGAGGAGGTCGCGCGCGCCCTCGGCCTCGTCGAAATGGAGCATGGCGTGGATGCCGACATAGGGCTCCGGCCGGCTTCGCAGAATCAGCGCCTGGATGTCGTGCAGGTCGAGCGTGACGCTGTCGCGCCGGAAGCGCTCTTTCAGTTTCTGAAGGATCGCCATTGCTCAGCCCACCTTGTCGAGAAATTCGTTGACGGCATGCTCCATGCGCTGGAGCCGGCGCACATCGACGACGGTCACCTGCGGGTTGGCGACGAACCAGCCGGCGGCGGTGATCTGATGCTCGGCGATGAAGTCCTTGACCTTGGGGCTCGCAATGCCCGGCCAGCCCTCGACCGAGGCGAAGAGCAGGTCCATCAGGTCGGGGATCTTGGTGGCGAAGTCGTTGATATAGGTGTCCCAGTCGCCGTCATAGGCGGTGGCGAACAGGATGCGGGTGTCGTTGTCGAAGAACACGAACCGCATGTTGTGCAGCGTGCCGACCTTCTGCGCCCCGTCGAAATTGCCGTTCACCAGCCCGAATATGCGTTTCAGCCGATCCGCGCCGCCGGGCTTGAGGTTGGCGATGGCGGTGAGCTCGGAGACATTGCCGGACTGCGCGCCGACGCGACCGGCCGAGCCGGCTGTGCCCTTGAGGTCGGGATTATGCTTCGTCACCATCTGCTCGAGGGCGAGCTTGGCGAGCTGTGGCGCATCGCCAACCACTTCCTCGATGCGGCGGCGGATGGCCTGCAAGCGGGTTTCATCGATCTGCGGGGTTTCTTCGGTCTCGGCCATGGCTGGCCTCCTTTCGTGATTGCGTGTGACGATCGGATCGTCAGTCCGGAATGACGTCGATGCTCGCCGGCTCGACGCGCGGTTGCGCGTTCATTTCGTGGCGGTAGCGGGTGGATCGTTCATAGGCGGCGATGCGCACGCGCATGATCGAGCCGAGTGGCTGATGATCGCGGATACCGTGCCAGGGATTGAACGACAGCACATCATCGCCGTAGACGCGCCGCGCCGGCGAATAGGCCTCCTGTGGCGGGATGCGCAGGGTCGCGATCGGCTGGTGCGGCGAAAGGTCTTCCGGCCAGAGCACGGCGGCGTCCTCGACCGGCATCCTGTCGAGATCGGCACAGAGCTGAGCACGGAGCTGATACTCTGCGCCTTGCTCGCGGAAATGTTCAACCACCAGATCGCGCATGGTGGAATCCTCAACCGCGCCGACATCCTTGCCGGTCAGTGCACGGACGTTGTCGGAGAACGGCGCGGCACTGATCTTGGCGATATGGTCGCCGAAGCGGATCGCCGCCATCGAATGATAGGTTTCGCCCAGCAGATGGTTATTGTCGCGAGCGAGCCCGCGCAGCGTGGCGCCGGGCTCGACGCCGACCGCTTCGACTGCCGCCTCCACGCCGCGCGCGACCCCAGCCATCGCTCGCTGGAGAAAGGCCGGGTTCTGGGCATTCTTCTCCAGAAGGCTGATGAGCTGGCGATATTTACCGATCGTGCCGAAGCTCAAGGTCGGGATGTTGACGAGCAGGAAATCCTGGTTGTGGCCCTGGTCTTTGGGGAGAAGCCGCTCGCCATCGACACCGATCACCTTGATCGCCATGCCACGCGGCGCGGGAATGGTATCGGAGTGGATGTCGCCCGGCGCCGAAGAGAGGCGGATCACCACCGGATAGTTGGCGGGTCGGGCGAACAAGCCCTGGCGCAGATGCGAGGGCAGTTCATGAACGATCAGTTCGCCCTTCAGGAACCCATGGCTTTTGGCATGGGCGTCGCGCACGGCGTGGCGATGACGCTCGAAGGCCCGCCGGTTGGTGGTGGCCATGATCTCGAGGATCTCGGCGGTCAGCCGCTCCTCGTCCTCGCCGAGAACCTCCACGTCCGGGGAATAGCCAATGTAGGTTTGAGCCAAGAGCGCTCCTTCACACTGAGATTTCGTTGCCCAGGAACGATTTCGAGTCGAAATCGCCGTTGATTTAGGATATCAGTTGATATCTGGTTTCACTGAGAACGCGGAACCTCCGAAAAGGTTTCGCACGTCTCGCCCGTTGGTTGGAGAACGAACCCATGCCGCTTACGCGCAAGGACACGCAGCGCCAGACGCGGGACCGGCTGATCGCGGCCGCGCATTCCTCGATTATCGAGGAGGGGGTCGCTGCCATGTCGATTCGCAACATCTGCAGCGCCGCAGGGCATTCGCAGGGCGCCTTCTACTCGAACTTCGCCAGCAAGGATGATCTGCTGGTCGAGATCCTGCAAAGCCATATCCAGGACGAGGTCACACTGCTTCGCGACCTGGTCGCGCACTGCTCCGGCGACGATATCGAGGCGACGCTGCAGGTGCTGGCCGCGCGGCTCGCGAAGTTGGCCGACGAGGCACAATGGTCACTGCTCTCGATCGAATTGCAGCTCCATGCCCGGCGCGATCCGGCTTTCGCCGAGCGGCACCGGGAGGGCAAGGCGGCCTGCTATCGGATGTTCGGTGAGCTCGTCGCCGATCTGACGCAACGCTTCGCACTTCGTCCGGCCTTGCCGCCGATGCAGACCGGTATCGGTCTTTACGCGCTCTGGATGGGACTGGCGGTCCAGGGCGATGTCGAAGGCGCCATGCCGCGCGACGAGATGCTCGTCGGCTTCTTCCGCGCCATGGCTGGACTGGGTTCGTCGCATGAGGAGCAGGCGTATTCGTGAGCGGGATCGTGTCAGATCGTCGACGCATCGGCTGCGATGAGCACGGACACCCGCTCGTCGGCGAGGTGGATGAGCATCGGCGCTTCCATATCCGCTTCCGCGCCCAGGACGCCGACATCGACGAACTCGGCAATGTCAACAATGCTGTCTGGGTGACCTGGATCCAGGATGCGTCGGTGGCGCACTGGCTGACGGCCGCGAGTCCGCAAGATCGCGACCGGTTCGTCGCGGTCGTGCTGCGCCATGAGGTCGACTATCGCGGCAATGTCCGGGCGGGAGACGCGGTCAGCGCGATCACCTGGGTCGTCGGAGTGCCGCGCGGTGCGCGCTATGCACGATGCGTCGAATTCCATGATGAAGACGGGCGGACGCTCGTCGCCTCGCTGACCCAGTGGGCCCTTGTCGATCGGGAAACCGGCAAGCTGGCCCGCGTCCCGGTGGAGGTGGCGGCTCCGTTTCTTGGTGACGATACCGCGCAGAAGGAGATTGGAATGAGCGATATCAGGAAAGTGGCGGTTCTCGGCACGGGCGTCCTCGGGAGCCAGATAGCCTTCCAGACCGCCTATAGCGGCTTCGACGTTACCGCCTACGACACCAGCGAGGAGGCGCTTGAACAGGCAAGGCAGCGTTTTGCCATGCTCGTCAAGACCTATGGCAAGGAGGTGGCCGGTGCGGCCGACGGCAAGGCCGCCGAGTCCCTGCAGCGCATCACCCTGTCCGCCGATCTCGGTTCGGCCGTCGCGGACGCGGACCTCGTGATCGAAGCGGTTCCGGAGCTTCTCTCGATCAAGCAGGCGCTCTACGAGAAGCTCGCGGGGCTTGCGCCGGAAAGGGCGATCTTCGCTACCAATAGCTCGACCCTGTTGCCGAGCGACCTCAAGGCCTTCACCGGCCGCCCGGACCGGTTTCTGGCGTTGCACTTCGCCAACAGCATCTGGAAGTTCAACACCGCCGAGGTGATGGGCACCGACGACACCGATCCGGCCGTGTTCGATGCCCTGATCGCCTTCGCCTCGGCCATCGGCATGGTGCCGATCCCGGTGCGCAAGGAAAAGGCAGGCTATGTCCTCAATTCCCTGCTGGTGCCGTTCCTGAACGCGGCGGCCGATCTCGCCGCCGGCGGCTATGCCGAGCCGGAAGATGTCGACAAGGTCTGGCGGATCGCCACCGGCGCGCCGATGGGGCCGTTCCAGATCTACGACATCATCGGCTTGAACACCCCCTACAACATTCTGTCGCATGGCGATGAGCACGCCCAGTCGCTCGCGGCATGGCTGAAGGAAAACTACATCGACAAGGGCAGGCTCGGCATCGCCTCGGGCGAAGGCTTCTACAGCTACAAACCCTCCGCAGACTGATCCCAACAAGAAGAACAGGAGTTCGCCATGCACTATAGCAGTGGAAACTATGAAGCCTTCGTGCGTCCCCGCAAGCCCGAGGGGGCCGACAAGAAGACGGCCTGGTTCGTCGGCTCGGGGCTGGCGGGGCTCGCCGGCGCCGCCTTCCTGATCCGCGACGGCGGCGTTTCGGGCGATCGCATCACCATATTGGAAGAGCTGGGAATCCCCGGCGGCGCGCTCGATGGTCTTGATGTGCCGGAGAAGGGCTTCGTCATTCGCGGCGGCCGCGAGATGGAGGAGCATTTCGAGTGCCTGTGGGACCTCTATCGCTCGATCCCCTCGCTGGAGATCGAGGGTGCCAGCGTCCTCGACGAATTCTACCGGCTCAACAAGGACGACCCCAACTTTTCGCTCCAGCGTACGACGCAGAACCAGGGCCAGGACGTGCCCGACAAGGCGCTGCTGACGTTGAACGACAAGGCCCAGAAGGACCTGCTCTCCGTTTTCCTGGCGACACGCGAGGAGATGGAGAACAAGCGCATCAACGAAGTCTTCGGCGAAGATTTCCTGAAGAGCAATTTCTGGCTCTATTGGCGCACCATGTTCGCCTTCGAGGAATGGCATTCGGCGCTGGAAATGAAGCTCTACCTGCACCGCTTCATCCATCATATCGGCAGTCTCGCCGACTTCTCCTCGCTCAAGTTCAATCGCTACAATCAGTATGAATCCATGGTCCTGCCGCTGGTGAAGTGGCTGACCGATCACGGCGTCACGTTCCGCTACGGCGTCGAGGTCACCGACGTCGATTTCGACATCCAGCCCGGCCGCAAGCAAGCGACCCGCATTCACTGGAAAGAGCGCGGCGTCGAAGGCGGCGTCGATCTCGCGCCAGACGATCTCGTCTTCATAACCATCGGCTCATTGACCGAGAATTCCGACAATGGCGATCACAAGACGCCGGCGAAGCTCAACGAAGGACCGGCGCCGGCCTGGGACCTGTGGCGGCGGATCGCGGCGAAGGATCCGGCCTTCGGCCGCCCGGACGTATTCGGGGCCCATATCCCGGAAACGAAATGGGCCTCGGCATCGATTACCGCCCTCGATGCCCGTATTCCGGCCTATGTCGAGAAGATCACCAAGCGCAACCCCTTCACCGGCAAGATCGTCTCGGCGGGTATCGTCACGGTGAAGGACTCGGCGTGGCTGCTGAGCTGGACGGTTCATCGCCAGCCGCATTTCAAGAAGCAGCCCAAGGACCAGATGATCGCCTGGTTCTACGCGCTCTTTGTCGACAAGCCCGGCGACTATGTGAAGAAGCCAATGCAGGAATGCACCGGCGAGGAAATCACCCAGGAGTGGCTCTACCATCTCGGTGTACCGGTCGAGGACATTCCGGAGCTCGCAGCCTCCGGCGCCAGCACCGTGCCCACGATGATGCCCTATATCACCGCCTTCTTCATGCCGCGCCAGGCGGGTGACCGGCCGGACGTGGTGCCGGAGGGCGCGGTCAATTTCGCCTTCATCGGACAGTTCGCGGAATCGAAACAGCGGGACTGCATCTTCACCACGGAATATTCGGTGAGGACCCCGATGGAGGCCGTCTACACCCTGATGAATGTCGAGCGCGGCGTGCCGGAAGTCTTCAACTCGACCTACGATATCCGTACGCTGCTGGCAGCGATCGGTCCGCTGCGGGACGGCAAGGGCATCGACCTTCCCGGACCGGCCTTCCTGCGCAAGCTGCTGATGAAGAAGCTCGAAGGCACCGAGATCGCCAAGCTGCTCGAAGAGTTCCATCTGATCGAGGAGTGAACAGAGACCGGAAGGCACGCGCGGCGTGTGAAAGGTGATGAATGGCCGACGACGATCAGAAGAGCGAACGCGCCGCCGAGGTGACTGGGGCGCACGGCCATCATCACCATCATGAGCCGGACGGCGAAACGCCGTCCGGTCACGTCGACCATGATCCGGTCTGCGGCATGGTGGTCGATCCCGCCAGTGTCGGATGGCACTTAACCGGGTTCTTCCTCACTTTGTGTGGAGCCGCGGCAGCATTCGTGCCTTCAGCAATTCAGGGCCTGCCCGACCGTACATTGCTCGCTTGAGGGTCTTGAGGCGGTTGATCTGGCCTTCGGCCTGCCCGTTGCTCCAGGGCAGCTCGATGGCGTTGTTGACGGCATCGATGTCCCTGCGAAGGACGCGAGCGAACCGCATGATAGGGATGAGCTCGGAGTCGATCGCATCGTCGATCCATGCATCCAGTGGTGGCGATCTCTTGCCGCGAAGGATGCCGTTGAAGCGCATCGCCAGGCGTCGCATCTCGACAAACGCCTCAGATCCCTGCTTCAGGGCGTCGACCTTCCTTGCCTGCCGGTCCGTCAGCAGGCCTCGCGGCTTGATACATAGCGCCGCGGCAACCACCGGAGAGATTGCATGACCGGTTTCGGGATCTCGAACCGGTTCCGACTTCAACGCGGCGGGCGGTACATCATCGGCCTGTCCCCTTTCGGCCCGCCGCCAAGCTCCGAGCAACCGCTCCAGATTGGCGAAGCTGCCGGTGTAGCCGCGCTGCTTGACGTCGTGAAACAGATGCCGTCCGCGCCGGTTCCCATCCTTCCAGCATTGCGCAAGGAAGGCTTCGAAATACCATGGTGATGTGGGGTTCAGTGCTGCTCGTCGCCTGTCTTGTGGAGCCTCGAACTTGAGCCACTTCGTTATGCTGCGACGCTCATAGCCGGTCCGTCTGGCGATCTCGCTGTAGGACAGCCCTTGCTGGCGCAAGGCATGGAGCATGTCGAATATCTCCTGGCGAGATTGCCTATGCGCAAGACGGGCGCGCCGGCGATGTGTCGCAGCGTCAACAATTGCGTCCTCCGAAAGAATGGCCCTGCCGGTGGCACGCCCGGAAAGGCTCATCTGTTCTTCGATGGCCGAACGAAGGTTCTGGACCAGATGAAACCGATCGGCGACCTGCCGGGCCTGCGGTGCGCCTTCACGGGTGGCCTGCGCATACAGGCCGCAGCGGTCGCGGCTGACAATCTCGATGGAAGGATGACTCCGAAGCCACTTGGCCGCATTCTCGACGCTACGGTCATCCAGTATGTCAATAACCGAGCGGCGCTCGAGGTCGACCATGATGGTCCCATAGCTCGTCGCGCGCCGCCAACTCCAATCATCGATACCGACCACCCGTATCTTGGAATTGCGTTGGGCAACTGCAGCATCCCGTTTCAGTTGCCGCAGGATAGTGTCGTCGCTGACCGGTATGCCGAGCCGTTGCATCAACCGCTCGCCAGGACGGCCGCCAGTGCTATGGCCGAGCAAGCCAACAATCTCTCCGACCCTTCTTGTCCGACGCGCGTATGGATCAGCTACCATCGGAAGACGGTCGGTGAACGTTCGTCGTGCGCATTCCCCATGTGCACATCGCCAGCGGCTCAGCAGGAGCTTCACTGTCACGGGCTTGCCCTGGACTGGCAGATCCTGGAGGCTGCGGCAGGACCAGCCATGCCGACTTCGGCTTCGACATCCACAATCGGGGCATACTCCGATCTTGGATCCAGCTGCGGAAACAACCCAACCGTGATCAACGGTGAGCGCGACACCCAGTACTTTGACCCCTGGACCGGGCGACCATTTCGATTTCGTTCGCATGCCCGCCCATAGCCAAAACCTCGCTAACGGCGAATGAACCACACAAAGTGAGGAAGAACCCTTAATCGTAAGAATGCGGATGTTTGGATCTCGTTTGGCATTTAATCTGAGAACTTCGTCAAGTGCCGTTGCAAATCAGTTGCAGGTATGGGCTATCCCGAGTTGGCCTGGACGAGCTGCCAAGTTGTTGAAGAAACGAGGTATTCCAAACCTCTATTTCCGCCGCAGCGATTGCGAAATCATCGAAGTTCATCTCGACGTCGTGGCCCGCTGTTTCTCAAGTTAGATGCCATATTCCATGCGACATTCTCAGATTAACTGCCGTGTATCAAATTAGGTGCCGCGCTATCTAATTGAAAATGTTGAGGCAGATTCTTGCGGTTAACTGCCAAACGACATGTCTCGTCGCATGTGAGGAGCGTCGGGCAGCAGCTGATCACCGCCGTCAAGGTCGTGCGTCATTCGATAAAGCTGACGCCGATCTCATTAAGCTTTTGCCACCTGATGACGCATCGACGCATCCCGTCCGGATGCTGGATGACCGTCTCGGCGGGAATGACAACCTCTACCTCGGTGTTCACCCTCAAACCTCCCTCCGCCACATCCGATACAGCACAGTCAACTGCTACGCCGTCAGCAAGCAGTCGGCCGCTCCATATCCGGACCGTTCGGGGGTGCCGTCTGCGATCGGCAGTGGGTTCCATTGTTACCTCATCGATTTCTGGCGTTCTGCCTCAGAAGTTGCAACATGGGCTTACTGAGTTCGATCGAATTTTAGCAATGACAGTATCGAGTGGCGCGCTGATCTCCCAACTGCGCCCGATGAGCAAGAGCGTAATCATCATCGTTTGCAACTCGATCAAGAAGGCGGCCCAGGAGGCAAGCACGGAACTTAGAGCCCCTGTCAGGTAGTACTTCCGCCGATAACAGCTGTCGAACGCCGTTGGCTTAGCAGGGCGGCATTGCTGCATGATATTGAGAAACTCGGTGTCAGCAACAACCTCGGGCGATAGGTCTTAACCGAAATCGCACCGCGACCCGGGAGGCTGCCATTTTTGCTCTGAGGCGGATTGTATCTGCGAACAGTCACGTAGCATCCTGCTGAACCCAACCCGCGTCTTCCTGAGTGTCCTTTCGGCTCTCCATCGCGAGGTCATGCAGACCATGTACTGTGCCGGGGCGATCGCTCGAGGCCATGATCACGGCGTAGAAGGCGCCACGGGTGATTTCCTTCTTGGTCGCCTTGGGATGTACCTGACGCACTGCTTCGAAAAGCTCCTTGGGCCGCATCTTAGGCTTGGCCATTTGCGAAACTGTCTTCGCAATCTTCTCGATCTCGGACATTTTCCCTCCACTGTTGCCCAGTATCTTGAACGGCATCTATGTGTCATAATCAAGCAGACGGGATTGAGTGCAACCTTTGCGGCCCCCTGAGAAAACGCCCTCACCGTCTGAATGCGTCATCGCAACGGGCGGCGTCGACGTAGTCGAGAGGTCTTCTTTGAAGCTATCGACGGCACCGGGGAGGGTTTGCGAGAAAGAGGCCCGATAAGGTCAAAGGCTTCGAAGTTGCCGATCTTATAAGCAGGATGCCCGGCTACAGGTCCGCGGGCGCATAGATCCCTCTCTCGTCGAATCGTGTGTTGCCGTAGCATTGCCATGCGCTCCTTGCGTTATAGGAACTTCATAGAAACTTCATGTTTCGCAAAGGGATTGTTGACGATTCTGGGTAAGGCTCCGCGTCTGTTCTGGGCTGTTGCGGCGTATCGGAGTAAATTATGAGTTCGGCTTCCCTCATCGAGCCTGGCGTTTTCCGGCGTTATGCGGGAGACCAGTTGCTCACGCTCTCCAAGCTGGTTCTGGAGACCGCGTTCCAGCCCATTGTCGAAGTCGCGACGGGCACGGTGTTCGGCTACGAGACCCTGATGCGCGGCTATGACCGTATCGGCTTTTGCGAACCGCTCGAACTCCTGGATCAGGCGGCCGAAGCGGGCCAACTGCTGGCGCTGGAACAGATGATGGCGGGCCGCTCGCTCGCCAAGTTTGCGACGGTGCCGGACTTCGCCTCGGTTACGCTGTTTCTCAATCTTGACGTCCGTCTGATCAAGGACGGCGACTACATCATCGAAAGGCTTGTCCAGCACCTCAGTAAACTGAACATCCCGCCGTCGTCCGTCTGTTTCGAACTCTCCGAGCGCTTCGACAACACCACCATTCCGGAGTTTGCCGCGCTGGTCCTGAAGCTGCGCAAGGCGGGCTTCAAGCTGGCGATCGACGATTTCGGTGTCGGCCACGGCGAAATGAAGCTGCTCTGCGATTACCAGGTCGACTACTTGAAGATCGACCGCCACTTCATCGACGGCATGGACAAGAGCTCGCGCAAGCGCCACCTCGTCAAGAACATCGTCCACATCGCCCATGTGCTGGGCGTCCGCGTCGTTGCAGAAGGCATCGAGACGGAGGCCGAGCTGATGGCCTGCCGCGAGTATGGCGTCGACCTCGTGCAGGGCTATTTCATAGCCCGGCCGACGACCTTCCTCAACGAATTGCAGCCCGCCTTTCCGCATTTGGCGGATATCGGCCGCGTCCGACGGTCCTCCCAGTCGCTCGACGAGATCCTCATCCGCAAGCAGATCGAGAACCTGCCGACCGTCTACGAGCACGAGAGCATCGATACCGTCTTCGAACTCTTCCGGCGCAATCCGCGCCAGGCCTTCTTCCCGGTCCTCAACGCCAACCGCGAACCGCGCGGCGTCATCAACGAGTATCACCTGAAGGAATACATCTATCAGCCCTTCGGCCGCGACCTCCTCAAGAACAAGGTCTACGAGCGGACGATCTCGCATTTCGTCGACATGGCGCCGATCATCGGCCTGGATGCCGATGCCGAGGAACTGATGAGCCTGTTTGCCAGCATGGACAACAGCGACTGCATCATCCTGACCGAAAACATGCGCTACGCCGGCGTCGTTTCCGCCGCCTCGCTGATCAAGGTCATCAGCGAAAAGCAGCTGAAGATCGCCCAGGACCAGAACCCGCTGACCAGCCTGCCGGGCAACCGCGCAATCACCGACTTCATCCACGAATCCGGTCGAGACGACGATGACAACCGCTTCTTCTGCTACTGCGACTTCGACCATTTCAAGCCGTTCAACGATAACTATGGCTTCCACGTCGGCGACCATGCGATCTCGCTGTTTGCCGCCCTGCTGCGCCGCTATTTCTTCTCCGACGATCATTTTTTGGGGCATGTCGGCGGCGACGATTTCTTCATAGGCGTGCGGGACTGGACCCGCGAAGAGCTGACGGAAATCCTCGAGCGGTTGCTGAGCGATTTCCACGACGATGTCGTGACCCTCTACTCGCAGGAGGAGCGCGAAGCCGGACGGATTAAGGGACACGACCGCACCGGCATCGAGCGCTTCTTCCCGCTGCTCCGCTGCTCAATCGGCGTCCTGGAGCTTCCCAAGGGCCTCCTGCTCGATGACGGTGCCCGCATCGCCAGCAGCATCGCCGCCGTCAAGGCACAGGCGAAGCAGTCTTCATCGGGGCTCGTTTTCACCACTTTTGTGACGTGAAAGCAGCAGCACCCTCATGATTATGTGGTGAACCCTAAACACAGCATGAGGCCGCGTCACAAGGTTCGGCCACCTCAGGGAGCGGCCGCAAGCGGCAAGCTGGACAAGGCTGCCTTGGAAAGGTCGCGCAACGCATTGGAGGCAACGGCTGAAGAGGATGGCCGCGCACCTCGGGCGCGTCGGGAGGGCACCTGGCGAACAATCACCTGACTTCGAGGCGCGAACTATGGATACGCCTGGTTAATCGACCTTGCAGAGGCCTCTGGCATTCTTGTGGTGGAGCGAACAGGAGAGCAGAACAAGGTTGTTAACGCGCTGCTGAGAACGAAGACGCAAAGGCCGGGGGCACAGGTTTTATCAACCTCTGCTACCTAATCACGCCCTCGGCGGACGGTGGACTTGACTTACGTCGGAAGGAATACTCAGGTGAGCTGCCTCTAGACCAACAGAGGTGAAACGGAAGTATGGTTCCGCGGGTTAACGATCTTCCGCTGTCGAGCTTGGCGGCAACGAACCAAACGATACCGCATTAGCGCGTCCTTAGTGCAGCTGCGTCTCCTCGAGGAAAATCGAGTCCGTGGAGGATCTCCTTCACGGCCTCGATCAACTCCACAACCGCGGCTATCCGATTTCGCGGCGAATGCGACGTTTCCGCGCCGTCGACGAGAATGCCGCAAAGGTATTTTCGGAGCACTATGAAAACGCCGTCGACCTAAACCGAATGGCGAGCCGTTGTGCGATGCTCAGCGCTCGAACCTCTCGAGCATCTTCT
Source organism: Rhizobium sp. 9140 (assembly GCF_900067135.1). Lineage (NCBI taxonomy): Bacteria > Pseudomonadati > Pseudomonadota > Alphaproteobacteria > Hyphomicrobiales > Rhizobiaceae > Rhizobium > Rhizobium sp. 9140. Next base: position 124,237 of record NZ_FJUR01000006.1, read on the forward strand.
TCAGCTGCGCGTTTTGGATCTTAAGTCTGCTCGCCAATTGCCCCTTGAGCACCTTGATCTCCTCGTCGAGGCTCATCGTCTCATCCGAAGGAGTAGGTGGCCTGTCAGAAACTTGAGCAACAACGACAGCCGGTCTGCTGCCCTTGCTGGATCTCTGCTTGCGTGATGAGTCTTCGACAGCCGGTTGGACTTCCGTAGCGTCATGTGCAGCGGTGACAGCGGCGCCTGGTTCCCTACCTGATGCCGAAGCGCCGACTGTTCGTATGCTGGCGAAATCGCCGTCGGCAGTGTCGTCGGTCTCAGCTCCAGCTTCGTCTACCGGCGCAGTTTTCTCTGCGGAGACAGCCCCGATTGGATCCTGATGGGATGGCTGATGTCGCTTTGCAGTTAATCGGGTTCTTCCTCACTTTGTGTGGTTCATTCGCCGTTAGCGAGGTTTTGGCTATGGGCGGGCATGCGAACGAAATCGAAATGGTCGCCCGGTCCAGGGGTCAAAGTACTGGGTGTCGCGCTCACCGTTGATCACGGTTGGGTTGTTTCCGCAGCTGGATCCAAGATCGGAGTATGCCCCGATTGTGGATGTCGAAGCCGAAGTCGGCATGGCTGGTCCTGCCGCAGCCTCCAGGATCTGCCAGTCCAGGGCAAGCCCGTGACAGTGAAGCTCCTGCTGAGCCGCTGGCGATGTGCACATGGGGAATGCGCACGACGAACGTTCACCGACCGTCTTCCGATGGTAGCTGATCCATACGCGCGTCGGACAAGAAGGGTCGGAGAGATTGTTGGCTTGCTCGGCCATAGCACTGGCGGCCGTCCTGGCGAGCGGTTGATGCAACGGCTCGGCATACCGGTCAGCGACGACACTATCCTGCGGCAACTGAAACGGGATGCTGCAGTTGCCCAACGCAATTCCAAGATACGGGTGGTCGGTATCGATGATTGGAGTTGGCGGCGCGCGACGAGCTATGGGACCATCATGGTCGACCTCGAGCGCCGCTCGGTTATTGACATACTGGATGACCGTAGCGTCGAGAATGCGGCCAAGTGGCTTCGGAGTCATCCTTCCATCGAGATTGTCAGCCGCGACCGCTGCGGCCTGTATGCGCAGGCCACCCGTGAAGGCGCACCGCAGGCCCGGCAGGTCGCCGATCGGTTTCATCTGGTCCAGAACCTTCGTTCGGCCATCGAAGAACAGATGAGCCTTTCCGGGCGTGCCACCGGCAGGGCCATTCTTTCGGAGGACGCAATTGTTGACGCTGCGACACATCGCCGGCGCGCCCGTCTTGCGCATAGGCAATCTCGCCAGGAGATATTCGACATGCTCCATGCCTTGCGCCAGCAAGGGCTGTCCTACAGCGAGATCGCCAGACGGACCGGCTATGAGCGTCGCAGCATAACGAAGTGGCTCAAGTTCGAGGCTCCACAAGACAGGCGACGAGCAGCACTGAACCCCACATCACCATGGTATTTCGAAGCCTTCCTTGCGCAATGCTGGAAGGATGGGAACCGGCGCGGACGGCATCTGTTTCACGACGTCAAGCAGCGCGGCTACACCGGCAGCTTCGCCAATCTGGAGCGGTTGCTCGGAGCTTGGCGGCGGGCCGAAAGGGGACAGGCCGATGATGTACCGCCCGCCGCGTTGAAGTCGGAACCGGTTCGAGATCCCGAAACCGGTCATGCAATCTCTCCGGTGGTTGCCGCGGCGCTATGTATCAAGCCGCGAGGCCTGCTGACGGACCGGCAGGCAAGGAAGGTCGACGCCCTGAAGCAGGGATCTGAGGCGTTTGTCGAGATGCGACGCCTGGCGATGCGCTTCAACGGCATCCTTCGCGGCAAGAGATCGCCACCACTGGATGCATGGATCGACGATGCGATCGACTCCGAGCTCATCCCTATCATGCGGTTCGCTCGCTTCCTTCGCAGAGACATCGATGCCGTCAACAACGCCATCGAGCTGCCCTGGAGCAACGGGCAGGCCGAAGGCCAGATCAACCGCCTCAAGACCCTCAAGCGAGCAATGTACGGTCGGGCAGGCCCTGAATTGCTGAAGGCACGAATGCTGCCGCGGCTCCACACAAAGTGAGGAAGAACCTGGTTAAGTGCCACGCGACACCACCGTCCAATGCGGATCAACTCCCAGAAGGTGTGCGTGTTCGTCGCGTCGGCCATCTTGCGCAGGCCGAGGTTGATCCCTTCCGCAAGGATGACGTTCATCAGCCCGATCCGGTCGGCGCAGGGCGCTCCGGTGCGCAGATGCGTGAACGCTTCGGTGAAGCCGGTCGCTGCATCCACCTCCAGCAGGAGATCGGTGATCCGCGTGGGCGGGATCTGCTTGTAGAGATCGAGCACCAGATCTTCGGCGCCGGTCGGTACGGCAGCTTCGAGCTTCTCGATATGCAGAACGCCGTTTTCGATCGACCCGCCGGGAATCGTGCCGGTGCGCGCGGCGCGGCCCAGTTCGCGTAACCGGATATCGAGGCGAGCTTGCCGATCCGCCAGCCATTCTTGCGGCCGCAATGGCACGGCGAGACGACCGCCTTCCGCGACAGCCTGCGCCGGAACGAGCGCATGCTTCAGGTCGCCATAGCGCCGGGATCGGGCCAACCAAATATCTCCGGATCGGAAGGCATCGCGCAGATGGAACAGCACCGCTATCTCCCAGAGGCGAGTGTCGCCGACCGCCTGGGCACGAAGATGGCGATGCCATTTCGAGCTGGGCCGAAGGAAGCCGGTATGTGCGGCATCGCTCAAGCCAGTACGCAAAGCCATCACCGCTTCGAGAAGCGGGAGCGCGATCGGCGCAGCCCGCAGATCGAGCAGGCGCAACATGCGCGGAGCGTACCGCCGGAACCGATGATAACCGTCGAGTACATGATTGAGAGGATCGTCCGCCATGGTGGCGGTCAGCCGGGTTGCCATTGCAACAAGGGTCTTGAAGCCGTCCCACCCTGATCCGCTCGCGATGACGTCGCCCAGCGGCTGGCCATCATCCTGTGCGTCGACCAGAGCGCCGCCGATTTCGGCGAAGGATTTTAAGGTGTCGCGCACCGCGTTCGCTTCGTCGGCGACTTTCGCTTGGCAAATGCGCTCCGATGCCCGGTAGAGCCTGCCGACGATCCGGTCATGGGTTTCGACCACGGCGTCAGCGAGCAATCGCTTGCCATTCCGACGCGCAAACGGCCAGAATCGCAAGCCGCCTGTCTTCCGGAAGATCGCGCATGCCGTCGGCATAGTACCGTTCGCCTTGCCTGCGCAGGCGTGTCACCCGATGAGCAGCAACACCGGCCAGCAGTTCCTCGGGGAGATCGATACGTTGCAGGTATTCGAGCCGGTCGAGCAGCCGGTTGGCTGACGAAGAGTTCGAGCCCGGCTCGAACTGACGCAGCCACACGAAGCGGGTCACCCGATCGTCGGCCGTCTCCTCGAGCAATGCCAGCAACTGTTCCCGGATGGGCACGGACAGCCGACTGGCGATCCTCGTCTCGATCCGCCGCTCGGCATCGACCAGGGCCGTGGCGCAAAGCCGCTCGATCGTCGATGTTGCAGGAAGAACCGTGCGGGTGCGTCGGCACTCCGCCACGAAGCGACGGGCGATATCTTCGTTTGACACCGCCATCTCGGCTTCCCGAAACAGCCAATCCTTCAGCTCGCGCGCACCACGTCCGGAGAAGGTGCGGAATCCGTAGAGCGCCCGCAGTTCGGAAAGATGCTCGTGCCGCGTTTCCTCGCGGGCGGCGTAGTCAACGAGATCGTCGGCAAGCAGGCCGAGCTGTGCTCCGATGAATTCGACGATCTCTGCTGGGATCAGTTCGCCCGGAGCCAGCACCCGGCCGGGATAGCGCAGGACGCACAATTGCAGGGCGAAGCCGAACCTGTTGTGAGCGCGTCGGCGCAGCCTGATGTGTCCAAGGTCTTCATCACTCAGCGTATAGTGCTTGAGCAAATCCGCCTGCGAGGTCGGCAGGCGCAACAGCGCGTCCTTCTGCCGATCGGTTAGAGTGACGCGACGCGGCATCCATGTTCCTTTTTCAAAATCCGATGATGTTCAAGACGCTTTGTTTATGAAGCTGGTTGAGATACATTTCCAGCGAACAAATCATTCGTGGCCAGCGCGCCCCCTCAAACCACCGTTTAAGAAACATGCTGATCGGATACGCTCGCATCTCCAAAGCCGATGGCTCCCAGTGGTGATGTCACGTTGTTGGGTAACGATGGAAGGAAGCGTGTCGGTGGAAACTCAGACCAGCCCGGCTGTCACAGCATTCCACTGCGCCGTTGCGCGGACACGGTGAATGTGAGTGGTGAGAGCTGAGCGTTTTTTGTGCGATGCGACGAAGAGATTTCGAACTGCCGAGAAGATTGAGATGAAGCGTTGCAATCCGCCGACCGATCGGAATCCCTGCATTATCCGTTCTCGTTTTCGCAGCGGCAGGTGAGAGTTCTCTGCTCGATTGTTGAGGCCTTTGTGCGATCGATGTTCAACATTGGGCATGACGTCCCGCCTTGCCGCGCTGTATGAGCGCAATTTGTCGGTGATGATGCGCTTCGGCGCCATCCCTTGCTTCTTCAGCAGCCGGATCAGTAATCGCTTGGCAGCCTTTGTATTGCGGCGGGTCTGAACGATCTCGTCGAGAACATAACCGTCCTGATCGACGGCACGCCACAGCCAATGCTTTCGGCCAGCAATGGAGATCACCACCTCGTCCAGGTGCCAGATATCTTTTCGCGACGGCTTGCGTCTGCGCAATTGCCTTGCGTAGGCAGGGCCAAATTTCCGGCCCCACCGGCGGATCGTTTCATAAGAAACGACAATACCGCGCTCCAGCAGCATTTCCTCCACCATCCGCAAGCTCAGAGGGAACCGGAAATACAACCACACCGCACGGGCGATAACCTGCGGCGGAAAGCGGTGGTTCTTATAGCTGATGGTGGGCGTGCTCATCTCACCGCCACTATCCGCCAATCGTAAAGCCAACGACAACGTGACATCACCCGATAGACTATTGCCTCGATCCGCACCAGCCGGTTAAGGCGACGCCTCCGTTCTATCAGCTTTTGTCCTATACAGATGACATCGACCTCATTCAAAAACTCAGCGAGTGGGAGAGGTTCTACAATCTTGCAAGGCCGCATGGCGCTTTCAATGGAAAGGCACCTTACGAAATCCTCCGAGAACGCTTATAATCCAGATAAGGATGTCTCATCGCCCTTCAGAAGATTACACGCGACCTTGGTGAGCTTCGAATCCGTGCCCGCGGACTTGAACGCGAACGCGGCCCCGGCTGCCGCGGTGCTGGCGACGGCCGCTCCAACGAGCACCTTCTGCTTCGTGTCCATCAGACTGTCCCTCTCTCAAGCGGCCGCGCGACCGACGTGTTCCTGCTCGTCCTCTCCTCATCACCAGCGGATGCAATCTTGAACGCCAAGATTTGTGCGCGGTGGATCTGGGGAGGCTCGGCGAACAGCGAAGCAGCGCTTCCGGATAGCGCCGTGCCGATTTCGCCCGACAGATGCGTCTCGCGCCCTGCCTCGTCGGCGAAGGTACCGAGGATGGCGAACCGAGTCTTTCCGAGACGCAGAGCGTACCACGACAGGGTGCCAGGCTCCCGCTCCACGGCCGATCGGGCTCCTTGGAGGAAGCGGGCAACCTCTTCCTCCGCACCGTCCCGTGCTTCAAGCGGAACATGCAGGGCCAAGCGCGGCAGGGCGTCCGCCGCCGGCACCTTGAGGGCGAGGATGTCGGCCGGCTCGATCTCCGGCAATCCGTTGAGGATGGTGAAGGTCTTCACCACCAGCGCCCGGCCGACCGTGCCGAACAGATGCTTCAGCCGGCCGGCATTGCCGGGGAAGGTATCGAAGATGGCGAAGTCGGCGGGGCCAAAGCGCAGCGCGTACCAGTGCCGCGTGTCCTGCTCATGCTCGACCGGCTCCAGCGCACCCCGGAGGAATTCAGCGGCATCTTCCTGGTGGGTCGGCCCGGCTTCAATGCCTACGAACAGTGCCTTGTGCATCTTTTCTCTCCTTGTTCCGATGGTAGCGCCTCGAGCTCCACGGAAGGCGTCCTGGGCCTAAATCATGGGAAGTTCGCGCGGCCGGGCGCCGAGCGGGAACGCCGCGTCGATCATGCCGAGTTCGGCGTCCGTCAGCCGCAGCGCGCCGGCGCCCGCATTGTCGGCAGCGTGCTCCGCGCTGGACGCCTTGGGGATATCGAACAGCGATGGCCGACGCACCAGGAAGCGAAGCGCCACTTGGCGTGCGGTCGCGCCGTGGCTGGCCGCGATCTCCTCCGATCGGCATCGATAAGCGTCCTGTTCCCGGTTATTCCGCCAATCAGCCGTGCGGGCGCATAACAACCTTGATCACACCTTCTTCCTTGTCGCGGAATTTAGCGTACATTTCTGGCGCGTCTTCAAGACTGGCCGGATGCGTGATCACAAAGCTGGGATCGATCGCGCCCGCGACGATTTTTTCCAGCAACGGTCTAGTATAGCGCTGCACGTGGGTTTGGCCGAGCTTGATCGTTAGTCCTTTGTTCATCGCTGCACCGATCGGAAGCTTGTCACCCATCCCCACGTAGACGCCGGGCACGGAGACCGTGCCGCCCTTGCGGCAGCTCATGATCGCCTGCCGCAGGACGTGGACGCGATCAGTGGCGAGCATCATGCTTGCCTTCACCTTGTCCATGACCGCGTCCGCCGCCCCGTGCGCGGCCGCCTCGCAGCCGACAGCATCGATGCAGCTGTCGGGGCCCCGGCCCTTGGTTCGCGCCTGCAGCTCGTCACAGACATCGGTTTCGGCGAAGTTAATCGTCTCAGCGCCACCGGCCTCCGCCATGGCGAGTCGCTCGGGCACCTCGTCGATCGCGATCACGCGGCCGGCGCCCATCATCAGCGCGGAGCGGATGGCGAACTGGCCGACCGGACCGCAGCCCCAGATCGCGACGGTGTCGCCATGCTCGATCTGCGCATTCTCGGCGGCCATGTAGCCGGTCGGGAAGATATCCGATAGGAAGAGGGCCTGCTCATCGGTAACGTTGTCGGGAATCTTGATCGGACCGACATCCGCCATCGGCACGCGGAGATACTCCGCCTGGCCGCCGCAGTAGCCGCCCAGCATGTGGCTGAAGCCGAACAGCCCGGCGGGCGAATGGCCCATCGCCTTGGCGGCCATCTCGGCGTTCGGATTGGTCCGATCGCAGGCCGCAAACAGACCCTTCTTGCAGAACCAGCAATCGCCGCAGCTGATCGTGAACGGCACCACCACCCGGTCCCCGATCTTGAGGTTGGTGACCTCGGACCCGAGCGCCACGACCTCGCCCATGTTCTCGTGGCCGAGGATGTCGCCGGCCTCCATGGTAGGCTGATATCCATCCAGCAGGTGAAGGTCCGACCCGCAGATCGCGCAGGCGGTTACTTTGATGATCGCATCGCGCGGGTGCTTGATCTCGGGATCCGCGACGGTGTCGACACGGACATCGCCCTTACCGTGCCAGCATAGTGCCCTCATGTCGTTTCTCCATCTAATCGGACGTCCCCGTCGTAAGGACCTCATCTGAAGCGCTCAACGCCTTGGCTGCGGGATGGTTCCCGTCTGTCGGATCCGTGAACGAGTAGCCATTTTCGGGCAGCGATCGGCGAGCTCACCCGCGACATCAGGCTCAAACTGTTCGTAAAACGGCCGTTTAATGCACACTGCCTACAGCGGCGGGAAAGCTGGCGTTTTGCTGCGTTGAATTGTTCAACAACCCGGGCGAGAAACTGCGATCAGAAAACCCCTGCCGCAGGTTGAATGTTGAACATAGCTGTTACCCCCCTCCCCGGGCATGCCGGCACACGCCGGATCGGATATGCGCGCGTGTCCACGGCCGACCAGGACCTCGCTCCCCAGCTCGACGTGCTGCGCGCCAAGGGATGCCATCCAATTTATTCGGAGCATGCATCCGGCAAACACGCCGATCGGCCCGAGCTGGCGCAGGCGATGAAGGCCTTGCGTGCCGGCGACACACTGGTGGTGTGGCGGCTCGACCGGCTTGGCCGCTCCCTCCCGGACCTGATCGCGACGGTGAACGAGCTGGCGGGCCGCGGCGTCGCTTTCGAGAGCGTCACCGAGGCGATCGACACGACCACGGCATCGGGCAAGCTGGTGTTCAATATCTTCGCCAGCCTCGCCAATTTCGAGCGGCACCTTATTGGCGAACGTACCCGGGCCGGCCTGGCCGCAGGGCGTGCCCGCGGCCGTATGGGCGGACGCCCCCCTGCCCTCACCTCCAGGCAGCTCCGCGAAGCCCGGTTGCTGTTGACTGACCCGGAGGCGACGGTGACAGCCGTGGCCGAGCGATACGGGGTGAGCCGCACGACGCTCTACAAGGGATTGCGAGAGCTGGCGGCCAAGGAGGCGGTGGCATGAGGGCCGTATTCATCCGTCATGGCCAAAGCACCGGCAACGCTGGCGTGCCCTGCCATGACCTCGCATCCATCGAGCTGACCGAGCTGGGATGGCGCCAGGCTCGCGAGGTAGCGCGGGCGTGGACCGAGGCACCCACGCTGATCGTGACCTCTCCCTACCTGCGCACCCGTCAAACGGCCGAGGCCACAATCCAGCGCTTCCCCGATGTGCCGGTGGAGGTATGGCCGATCGAGGAGTTCACCTATCTCCAGCCTTCCCGCTGGAACGGCACGCGCAGCAGCGAGCGGATGCCCCATCTGGAGCGGTACTGGACCGACGCCGATCCGACCTACGGCGATGGCGACGGCGCAGAGAGCTTCGGGACATTGCTTTGCCCCGGCGAAGCGGCGCTTGCGCGGCTTGCCGCCCTGCCCTCCCCCGGCCTCGCCTATGTGTTCAGCCACGGGCAGTTCATCCAGGCGGTGCGTGCCGTCGTCACGGAATCCAATCTGGATGACCGAGGCAAGATGCTGCGCTTCTGGCGAAAGGGCGAGCCGCCCGCGATCGGCAACGCCGAACTGGGGGTCGTTTGCGGGAGGGGGCGAAATCCTACGCTAAGCCAAGAACGCGCTTCCCATAGTCCCTGAGTTCGCCTTTTGGGCCGACGTAGCGATAGAGAGTGACGCGCTCGATCCCGAGTTCCTTGCACAGATCGGAAACGGAAGTATCGCGCTGTGCCATGGCCGCCTGGGCGAGACGCACCTGTGCCTTGGTCAGGGCGAATTTTCGGCCGCCTTTGCGACCGCGCGCTCTTGCGGCGGCGAGGCCAGCCATGGTCCGTTCGCGGATCAGGTCACGCTCGAACTCGGCCAGAGTGGCGAAGATACCGAACACCATGCGGCCGGATGCGGTGGTGGTGTCGATCTGGGCGCCCTTTCCGGTCAGCACCCGCAGGCCGATATTGCGATCCGACAGATCCTTCACCGTGTTGACCAGGTGAGCGAGCGATCGCCCGAGGCGGTCGAGCTTCCAGACCACCAGCACATCGCCGTCGCGCAGGGATTTCAGGCAGGCGGCCAGTCCGGGCCGATCGTCGCGGCCGCCGGAAGCTCGATCCTCATAGATATTGTCCTGTTCGACGCCGGCGGCGCGCAGGTCGTCGTGCTGCAGATCGAGGGACTGGGAGGGTGATGTCACGTTGTCGTTGGCTTTACGATTGGCGGATAGTGGCGGTGAGATGAGCACGCCCACCATCAGCTATAAGAACCACCGCTTTCCGCCGCAGGTTATCGCCCGTGCGGTGTGGTTGTATTTCCGGTTCCCTCTGAGCTTGCGGATGGTGGAGGAAATGCTGCTGGAGCGCGGTATTGTCGTTTCTTATGAAACGATCCGCCGGTGGGGCCGGAAATTTGGCCCTGCCTACGCAAGGCAATTGCGCAGACGCAAGCCGTCGCGAAAAGATATCTGGCACCTGGACGAGGTGGTGATCTCCATTGCTGGCCGAAAGCATTGGCTGTGGCGTGCCGTCGATCAGGACGGTTATGTTCTCGACGAGATCGTTCAGACCCGCCGCAATACAAAGGCTGCCAAGCGATTACTGATCCGGCTGCTGAAGAAGCAAGGGATGGCGCCGAAGCGCATCATCACCGACAAATTGCGCTCATACAGCGCGGCAAGGCGGGACGTCATGCCCAATGTTGAACATCGATCGCACAAAGGCCTCAACAATCGAGCAGAGAACTCTCACCTGCCGCTGCGAAAACGAGAACGGATAATGCAGGGATTCCGATCGGTCGGCGGATTGCAACGCTTCATCTCAATCTTCTCGGCAGTTCGAAATCTCTTCGTCGCATCGCACAAAAAACGCTCAGCTCTCACCACTCACATTCACCGTGTCCGCGCAACGGCGCAGTGGAATGCTGTGACAGCCGGGCTGGTCTGAGTTTCCACCGACACGCTTCCTTCCATCGTTACCCAACAACGTGACATCACCAGCCATTCACTTGGCGTGCCGATCCAGACGAGATCATTAAAGCTCGAAATTGAGGGTTCCAAGCGTTCGAGTCACACCACTGGCGGCGGCGCTTCCCCCTAGCCGGCTTCAGCGCCTCCCGCTGAACAGACTTACCTCATGCAGAGGCCGCCGCGCGCTTGTCTCATACACATGCAAAAGCTTATTGTGCCCGAATGACACTATACAAGCCTTTTCTGTCGCCAGAACGAAACGCGATGGTCAAGCCCTTCGAACATGCCGACCGAATCGCCGTGGGCTTCGCGATGGATTACTCTGGAGGACTGACGACGGGGATGCATTACCACCCCCGTGCGCAGCTGATCTATGCCATCACTGGCGTGATGAAGATCGAGACCGAAGACGCTTTCTTCGTTGTCCCCCCTACCAACGCCTTGCTGCTCCCAGAAAATGTTTCTCACTCGATCACGATGGAGGGAGATGTAGCCATGCGCGAACTTTTCCTGCATCAGGATGTTGCTAAATCCCTAGGACAGCAGATCCGCGTCATGACGGTCGGCGCGCTCTTTCGCGAACTCATGGTCGCGATCTGCAAAGAGCCCGTAGATTGGAACGTTAGCGGTCGAGCTCAGCATATCGTCGCGTTGATCATAGACGAAATCAATAGGGCCCAGTCGCTGCCAACACAACTACCGCTTCCGAAAGACGCACGCGTGTTGAGTGTGGCCCGCGAAATCATTCAGAAACCATATGATGTGCGCTCGCTCGAAGACTGGGCCGAGATCTGCGGTGCTTCGTCGCGTACCGTTGCACGGCTCTTCCTGAGTGAAACGGGTATGAGCTTCGGCCAATGGCGGCTCCAGGCCCGGCTGAACGCAGGCTTCGTCCTCCTGATGATCGACGGCAACATTCCTCGAATCGCGGAAGCCGTTGGGTTTAGCAGCCAGTCCGCCTTTGGGGTCGCCTTCCGTCGAACCTTCGGCCTGACACCCGGCCAGGCGCGAAACCTACATGTCAGGCCGGGCAGGCTTTCCAGTTGACCGTTTCACGACATTTATTGTCATTTTGATTACCAGATCCTTCTCTCATAGTCGCCTGACACCGCTTGTGAATTAGGAGTGAACTATGACGACCGGACTGTTCAAAGAGATTGGCTATGTTCGTCAGGAAGATATGCAGGACGGCCCACTCACACCCGGTCAAAACCGGCGCAAGGCCCTCGAAGCGGGTGACCTTTGGGTCGGCCAATGCCATGTGACGGCATTGGATACCCCCAGCCAATGGCACCACCACAAGGATTTCGACAGCGTCATGTATATGTTGTCGGGCAAGATCCGTGTCGATCACGGCGTGGACGGCACCGAATCTTTCGAGCTTGGCGAAGGTGAATATGCCTACTTCCCCCGACGCAAGATCCACCGCTGCCAGATCCTCGCAGGCGGCGAGAACGTGCATTACGTCTTCGTCCGGGTCGGCAAAGGCGAGACGGTCGAAAACGTCGACGGCCCTGAAACCCAGACTCGCTGAGGGACATGATGCTGCGTCAAGGCTTTCCTAAACCAACGAAGACCACGATTGAGGGCACGCTCGTTCGGCTCGATCCGTTGAGCGCGAACGTCCATGCGGAAGATCTCTTCGAGGCCGGCCATGTTCCCGACCGCGACGTAAAATTCCGGTACCTCGTAGATATTGCCCCGGATGACCTTAGCATTGTCCGGAAATGGGCGGAAAACGCTGAGGCAAGTGAAGATCCTATGTTCTTTGCTGTAATCGATCAGGAGACAGGCAAGGCCGTAGGACGTCAGTCGTTGATGCGCATCGACGCAACGCATGGCGTCGCGGAGATCGGCAATATCTATTGGGGTCCGGGCATGTCGCGTAGTGCCAAAGCAACAGAAGCCATGTTTCTTATGATGCAATATATCTTTGAAGAGCTTGGCTACCGTCGTCTCGAATGGAAATGCGACAATGCCAACGAGCCTTCCAAGGCCGCGGCCAAGAGGTTTGGGTTTGCCTTCGAGGGCCTGTTCCGCCAGCACTTGATCATAAAGGGTACGAACAGGGACACGGCTTGGTATTCGATCATTGATCGCGAATGGCCCTCGTTAAAACCAGCCTTCCTGACATGGTTGGCACCGACCAACTTTCACCCTGACGGCCGACAGTGCACCGCCCTTTCCGACCTTACCTCGGTAGCGATGAACCCTTTGCGGTGAAACTGCGGAAGTCAGCGTTTCGCTGCGGTGGCGGAACCCTAGCCTTGCCGGGGTCAAACCACTCGTTCGGCGTCACGGCTAGGCCGGCGTGGTCGTGCGGCGGAAGAGGTCGATGTTGGCGTCGCCCCATTGCTTCAGGACCATAAGGACGGGTGCCATGCTGCGACCGCGCTCGGAGAGGCTGTACTCGACTTTCGGGGGAACCTGCGCGTAAACAACGCGGTCCAGGAGACCGTCTGCCTCAAGCTCACGCAACTGGTTCGTCAGCATCCGCTGGGTGACGCCCGGCAAGCGCCGCCGCAGCTCGTTGAATCGAGCAACACCTTCCTGGTGGAGATGCCACAGGATCACACATTTCCACTTCCCGTCGATCAGGCTGATGGCTGCTTCGACTGAACACCCGGGATTGCAGTCGAGCCGGGAGTGCGGAAGCTTGGCCATAACGGTATCCTTTTTGACACTATGGGCGGACGTTGTGTGTATTACGGCGGATGATCCTACATGCTAACTTTGGCTCCATCAAGTTAGGAGCAAACCATGCGAGCTATTGGATACAACACCCCCGGAGCCATCGATCGAAAAGAAGCTCTACTCGACATCGATCTGCCGAAGCCCGTGCCGGGGGGGCGGGACCTTCTCGTCGAAGTCAGAGCCGTTTCGGTCAATCCGGTCGACTACAAGGTCCGCCGGAGCACAGGACCACAGGACGGCGACTGGAAGGTCCTCGGCTGGGACGCGGCGGGCGTCGTCGTTGCTGTCGGTCCGGACGTTTCGTCGTTCAAGGTGGGCGACGAGGTGTTCTACGCCGGCTCCATCACCCGGCCCGGCGCCAACGCTGAGTTCCACCTTGTCGACGAACGCATCGTAGGCCGTAAGCCGCAAACGCTTGACTGGGCTGAGGCAGCAGCGCTTCCGCTGACTGCGCTTACCGCCTGGGAGGCGTTCTTCGACCGCCTCAACGTTGCCAAACCCGTGCCGGGGGCTGCACGCGCCATCCTGATTGTCGGCGGCGCTGGCGGGGTCGGCTCGATCGCCGTCCAGATCGCCCGGCAGGCGACGGACCTGACAGTTATCGCCACCGCCTCGCGTCGCGAGACGACGGAATGGGTGAGCGCGATGGGCGCCCACCACGTGATCGATCATTCGAAGCCGCTTGCGCCGCAGGTCGCCGAACTCGGCATCGGCGCTCCCGCCTTCGTCTTCTCGACGACCCATACCGAACAGCACGTCGCCGATATCGCCGAGCTCATCGCTCCCCAGGGACGGTTCGGACTTATCGACGACCCGAAAGGGTTCGAGGTGATGCTTTTTAAGCGCAAGGCGGTGTCGATCCACCACGAGCTGATGTTCACGCGATCGGTCTACGGGACGCCAGACAAGGACGAGCAGGGCCGGATCCTCAACGAGGTTGCGCGGCTGGTCGATTCCGGGCAGATCCGCACCACGCTGACCGAGCGCCTCTCGCCCATCGATGCCGGGAACCTGAAGCGCGTCCACGCCTTGATCTGAGAGCGGCGGTGGAAAAGTCGGCCACGGTAGCGGCGGCATAATGCTGGCGCGGGCGGAGTAAAATTCGGCCACCTATTTCCTTTCTGCATTGATGGCAGGAGGGACAGGGGATCTACACCGTGGAATTATATCTGAGGGTTCGCCTGGCAGTTTCGGAAGGGATGAGCCGGCGACAGGCAGCAAAGCATTTCAACATATCGCGCGACAGCGTGGCCAAGATGGTGGCCTATTCGACACCGCCTGGCTATCAGCGGCAATTGCCGATCCGGCGCCCGAAGCTGGACGCGTTTGTTTCGACGATCGAGCATTGGCTTGATGAAGACCTGAAGGTGCCGTGCAAGCAGCGCCATACGGCCAAGCGGGTATTCGACCGGCTTCGCGATGAATGTGGCTTCACCGGCGGCTACACGATCATCAAGGATTACATGCGCGAGCGCGATCAGCGCCGCCAGGAGATGTTCGTGCCGCTGGCTCATCCGCCGGGCCATGCGGAGGCTGACTTCGGTGAGGCGACGGTCGTGATTGGCGGCGTGGAACAGAAGGCCCGTTTCTTCGTGCTCGATCTGCCGCATAGCGACGGCTGCTACGTTCGGGCCTATCCTGCGGCGGTGGCCGAGGCCTGGGTCGACGGCCACATCCATGCATTCGCCTTCTTCGGGGCCGTGCCGCAGTCGATCGTCTATGACAATGACCGTTGCCTTGTGGCCAAGATCCTGCCCGACGGCACACGCAAGCGGGCGGCGTTGTTCAGCGGCTTCCTGTCCCACCACCTGATCCGGGATCGCTACGGCCGTCCCGGCAAAGGCAACGACAAGGGGAATGTCGAGGGTCTCGTCGGCTATGCCCGACGTAATTTTATGGTGCCGATCCCACAGTTTGCGACATGGGACGCCTTCAATACCTTTCTGGAAGAGCAGTGCCGCAAACGCCAGCGCGACAAGCTGCGCGGTGAGAGTGAGACAATCGGGGAGCGGCTACAGCGTGATCTGGCGGCCATGCGTCCGTTACCGGCGTCTCCCTTCGATGCCTGCGACCAGGCCAGCGCCAGGATGACAGCCCAGTCGCTGGTGCGCTACAAGACCAACGACTATTCCGTACCGGTCGCCTATGGCCATCAGGATGTTTGGATCCGGGGCTATGTCGACGCGGTGGTAATCGGCTGCCGCGGCGAGATCATCGCGCGTCATCCGCGGAGCTGGGAGCGTGAGGACGTCGTCTTCGATCCCGTTCATTACCTGCCGCTGATCGAGCAGAAGATCAACTCTCTGGATCAGGCCGCTCCTCTCCAGGGCTGGGACCTGCCCGAGGAATTCGCGACGCTGCGCCGCCTGATGGAAGGCAGAATGGCCAAGCATGGCCGGCGGGAATATGTGCAGGTCCTGCGCCTCATGGAAAGCTTCGACCTTGCGGACCTGCACGCGGCCGTGAAGCAGGCCATTCGGCTCGGCGCGATCGGCTTCGATGCTATCAAGCATCTGATCCTGTGCCGGGTCGAGCGCCGGCCGCCACGGCTGGACCTGTCGATCTACCCATACCTGCCAAGGGCGACGGTCGAGACGACCTCGGCGAAGGCCTACATGCGCCTTCTATCGTCTGATGCGGGAGAAGCCGCATGAGCACAGAAGCACCAGAGATCCTTCTCGCGCACTATCTCAAAACCCTGAAGCTGCCGACCTTCCAGCGCGAGTATCAGAAACTGGCCCGGCTATGCGCCACCGAAGGCGTCGATCATGTTGGATACCTGTCCCGGCTTGCCGAGCGGGAGATGATCGAACGGGATCGCCGCAAGGTCGAGCGTCGGATCAAGGCGGCCAGATTCCCCGTCGTCAAAAGCCTCGACAGTTTCGACTTCACCGCCATCCCCAAGCTCAACAAGATGCAGGTGCTGGAACTGTCCCGATGCGAATGGATTGAGCGAAGGGAGAATGTCATCGCCCTTGGTCCCAGCGGCACGGGCAAGACCCATGTTGCACTCGGTCTCGGCCTGGCCGCATGCCAGAAAGGCCTGTCCGTCGGGTTCACGACAGCGGCCGCCTTGGTCAGCGAGATGATGGAGGCCCGCGACGAACGGCGTCTTCTTCGCTTCCAGAAGCAGATGGCCGCCTACACGCTGCTGATTATCGACGAGCTGGGCTTTGTGCCGCTGTCGAAGACCGGCGCGGAATTGCTGTTTGAACTGATCTCCCAGCGCTACGAGCGTGGCGCGACCCTGATCACCAGCAATCTTCCATTTGACGAATGGACGGAAACCCTGGGATCGGAGCGGCTAACCGGCGGTCTGCTCGACGCATTACCCACCACGTCAACATCCTCGAGATGAACGGCGACAGCTATCGGCTCGCCCAGAGCCGCGCCAGAAAGGCTGGCTGAAACCCTCCTCCAAAATCTCCGCGCCGGCCTGAGACCCCCGCTCGGGCTATGCCCTCCCGGCGGTCTCAGGCCGGCACCATGGTGGCCGACTTTTGCTCCGCCACGTGGCCGGTTTTTACTCCGCCGTTGACACGTGTCGCCTCGACGTCGAGGATAACGCCGTGGTCTGTGTCGATCAGGTAGTTGGTGGCATAGGCGAAGAAGGCATGGCCTTTGTGGGCACCGGTCCACTGCGCTGCCGGATCGGACGGAGAGATGAACTTCGGCGTCACCCGCGAGGCAGCCCCGAAAGCGGCATCATCGAGAACAGCCAGATACTCCTGCACCGAACGCCCAGCGTCCTCTTTGGCTTCCCATTCAGCGCCCGGTACCGAGCGCTGTTTGTTGGCATCTGCTGCAATCAGGCTAGCGTCGACGGCAAATCCTTCCGCACCGACCAACCCTTGCGCAAGGCAGCGCTCCACGACCGTCTCAAACATATGTCGCAGGATGTCGCTCCGCCGGAACCGGCCATGGCGGTTCTTCGAGAAGCTGGAATGATCAGGCACTTTGCCGTCCAGTCCAAGGCGGCAGAACCAGCGATAGGCGAGATTAAGGTGGACCTCTTCGCAGAGCCGCCGCTCAGATCGGATACCCATGGAATAGCCGATGATCAGCATCCGCATCATTAGCTCCGGATCAACCGAAGGGCGACCAGTGGTGCTGTAGAAAGGCTTCAACTGCGCTCGCACGCTGTCGAGTTTGAGATGGCGGTCGATCCCGCGCAGCAGATGATCTGCAGGAACGTGATCATCAAGACAGAAGTCGTAGAAGAGCTGCGCCGGAACTGCCTGACATCCCATCATCGCTCAATCCTCCGCAAATCATTGCGGCGATTGAATCACGGCTACCCAGCACCGACAACGCGATTTTTTCAACAGTATCGGCCGAGGCTGTGTGAAAACTCTAGCGCAATCGTCTGAATGGGCGTTTTGAGCCCGACGTGGCGGGATCGGCTGAATTTTGCGCTTGTCGCGAACTGGGAGGCGTCTGAGTCAGTCGTGAAGCGCTTTGCGTGCGGCTTTTGGACCTAAAGCCTGTGTAGCTGCTCCCCTCAAGCAGCAGTTATTGCTTTCAACAGCGCTCCTGCACCAATCATGTTGATCATCCTTTTGATCTTGTAGGCCGGTGATGTCACGTTGTCGTTGGCTTTACGATTGGCGGATAGTGGCGGTGAGATGAGCACGCCCACCATCAGCTATAAGAACCACCGCTTTCCGCCGCAGGTTATCGCCCGTGCGGTGTGGTTGTATTTCCGGTTCCCTCTGAGCTTGCGGATGGTGGAGGAAATGCTGCTGGAGCGCGGTATTGTCGTTTCTTATGAAACGATCCGCCGGTGGGGCCGGAAATTTGGCCCTGCCTACGCAAGGCAATTGCGCAGACGCAAGCCGTCGCGAAAAGATATCTGGCACCTGGACGAGGTGGTGATCTCCATTGCTGGCCGAAAGCATTGGCTGTGGCGTGCCGTCGATCAGGACGGTTATGTTCTCGACGAGATCGTTCAGACCCGCCGCAATACAAAGGCTGCCAAGCGATTACTGATCCGGCTGCTGAAGAAGCAAGGGATGGCGCCGAAGCGCATCATCACCGACAAATTGCGCTCATACAGCGCGGCAAGGCGGGACGTCATGCCCAATGTTGAACATCGATCGCACAAAGGCCTCAACAATCGAGCAGAGAACTCTCACCTGCCGCTGCGAAAACGAGAACGGATAATGCAGGGATTCCGATCGGTCGGCGGATTGCAACGCTTCATCTCAATCTTCTCGGCAGTTCGAAATCTCTTCGTCGCATCGCACAAAAAACGCTCAGCTCTCACCACTCACATTCACCGTGTCCGCGCAACGGCGCAGTGGAATGCTGTGACAGCCGGGCTGGTCTGAGTTTCCACCGACACGCTTCCTTCCATCGTTACCCAACAACGTGACATCACCCGTGAGACATATCCTTGATACGGAGCACCGAATAGGCCAGCCCCAGGAAACCACCGATGTTCAGAGCGGTGAACACCTCATCGAGATTGTAACTCTCATGATCACGGAAGGAATGGTCCAGAACCTCATGGGCATTAAAATACGAGGCAAGGCCGTAGAGCACAACGAATGCACCGATCCAGATAAAGATCTCGACATTGGCGCGATTATGACGGAAGTTTGGCATGGACCCTCTGTGCGCGGACTTGATAGTAGTTCAAGCGCGTGCGGTGGAAACTACTTTCGATTTTACTCAAATCCGTTGTTTTTCGGTTAAAGCCCGCGACGTTCTTTGCGTTGAACTGGTTTGTCATGGCGTTCTTTAGTCGGGTGTATCACTTGGCCCGCTGGACCAAAATTAGCGCCATGGATAATCATAAATTAATCAGTTCGTTAGATAGTGAAGGCCTAATTCTTAAGGCGGAGGCTTTCGTGAACCTGAACACCATCCTGGCCGGCAGTCTCTATTCTGTCATGCAGGCTTTCGAACGATCGCAAGCCATTATCTCGTTCAAAACCGACGGCACGATCCTCGACGCCAATGAGAACTTCTGCAAGGCGGTCGGTTATAGTCGTGACGAGATTATCGGCAAAAGCCATCGGATTTTTGTCAAGCCGGATGATGCCCAGTCTGCAGAATACACAGCATTCTGGAAACGTCTTGGTTCCGGTGAGTTCGTCCGCGACCAATATAAGAGGATCGGCAAGAATGGTCGGGAAATTTGGCTGGAAGCTTCCTATAATCCTGTCATTCGCGGCGGGAAAGTCATCAAGGTCGTGAAGATCGCAACCGACATCACAGAGAGCAAACGCGAGAGCCTGGAAAGCAAGGGCAAGCTTGATGCCCTGTCTCGTGCCCAGGCCGTGATCGAATTCACGCCTGATGGCAAGATCCTGACGGCCAACAAGAACTTCCTCGACACACTTGGTTATTCCCTTGACGAGATTGTCGGTGAGCACCATCAGATTTTCTGTGAGGCGGACTATCGGGCATCAAAAGAGTATGCCGACTTCTGGCCACGCCTTGCCAAAGGTGAGTTCCTCAACGACGAATTCAAGCGCCTGAGGAAGGACGGAAGTTCCGTCTATATTCAGGCAACATACAATCCAATCCACGACGACGAAGGCAAGGTCTTCAAGGTTGTCAAATTCGCCACCGATGTCTCGGGCCGAGTGACCGCACTACAGCAGATCGGAGCAGGCCTTGAACGTCTCTCGGATAACAACATACGCATCACGATTGACGAGCCGTTTGTCGATGAGTTTGAGCACCTTCGGCACAATTTCAATGAGTCTCTGGCGAATTTCCAGGGCACGCTGGAAGAGGTTCTCAGCCAGACCTCAATGTTGACGGAAAAAAGCGGGGACATGAGCTCCAGCGCCAACGGAATTGCTCATCGTTCAGAACAGCAGGCGGCGGCTCTCGAAGAAACATCTGCCGCTCTGGAACAGATTACGGTCACGGTCCGGCAGTCAGCCGAACGGACTGCCGAAGCCCATAGACTGGTCACCGAAGCCAACTCTGTCGCGGCAAATTCTGTGCAAGTCGTCACAGCTACCGTAGATGCGATTGGACGCATCGAATCCGCTTCAAAGGAAATCACCAGCATCATCAGCGTGATCGACGAAATTGCCTTTCAGACAAACCTTCTCGCACTCAACGCAGGCGTTGAGGCGGCGCGTGCCGGCGAAGCGGGTAAAGGCTTCGCCGTTGTCGCACAGGAAGTCCGCGAGCTCGCACAACGCTCGGCCAGTGCTGCGAAACAGATTTCCGGTCTTATTGCCAATTCTTCGGCTGAGGTAAAGGAAGGTGTTCGGCTCGTTGGTGAAACAGGTCAAGCCCTGAAGCATATTGAAGAGTATGTGAAGTCGATCAATGCTAACATCGAAAGCATTTCCGTCGGCGCGCGAGAACAATCGACCAGTCTGAACGAAATCAATGCCGCGGTGAACTCGCTGGACCAAATGACGCAGCAAAACGCTGGCATGGTCAGCAGCATGGGTGCCATTGCCGAATCCGTCTCTGCCGCCGCAAGCGAGCTGGAAACCCTGGTGAAACGCTTCAAGCTCAACCGGCGCAAGTGGATTCGCGATCCCGGCTCTGAAGCGTCCAAACTCGGCCCAGAGGCAAGGGGATACGGCAAGAAGACGATCTACCAAAATCGAGCGAACGGTGCAGCTCCGCAAATCGGCGGCGAGAAGAACCAACGATCAGCGGCTTAGACGAAGTCGTGTTTTGGTGGTTCCGCATGGAAGATCAGTTCACTTGAATGGTGGCGTCGCCTTAACCTGACGTAGGACGCAATCATTTCTTTGTCCTGAATTTCAGGCTTGGATCGGCAACGCGATCTCACGCCAGGTGGCGCTGGCGAGGGCGCGGAGTTGGCGATGATCAGCGGCATTCAGGTGTTTTCGATGAAGTTGGAAAAGATTGGCAATTTGGCCGTGGGTTGAGACGAAACGTTGGCATTGACCTGCCGACTTGAACCGCATCATGCGTCGCTCTCGTCGTCGAACGGGAAGGTGAGAATTTTCTGCGAGGTTGTTGAGCCCTTTGTGCGAACGGTGTTCGATCCCCAGCATGATCTCTCGCTTTGCGGCGGAATAAGAACGCAGCTTGTCTGTCACCATCACGCGCGGCGCAACACCTTGGCTCTTCAACAATTTGCGCATCAGCCGAAGAGCGGCTCCCTTGTTTCTGCGGCTTTGCAGCAGAGCATCGAGAACGTAGCCGTTGGCATCGACGGCGCGCCACAGCCAGTATTTCTTGCCCTTGATCGATACGACCATCTCATCGAGATGCCATTTGTCTGCGAAGTTGCCGATCGACCGCCGCTTGAGTTGGTGGGCGAATTTCAGGCCAAACTTAGTCGTCCATTCTGAGACGGTCTGAAACGAGACGGCAATGCCGCGCTCGGCAAGCAGGTCTTCGATATCGCGCAGGCTCAGCGGGAACCGGTAATAGAGCCATACCGCATGCGCGATGATCTCGGCTGGAAAGCGGTGGCGTTTGTATCGGGCGGACGCATCGTCAGTCATGCCGATAGACTATTGCCTCGATCCGCACCAGCCGGTTAAGGCGACGCCTCCCGGCCGCAAGCAATGTGGCTCTGTTGCAGATCATTGTAGGGGGCTTCCTCGAAGTGGCAGCTCGCCCGTGGCTGCGGCGGCTGATACGCGGATTGCCATCGTTCCGCCGGCCGGTTTGACCCTCTGGTTCGGAGACGGCGGAACGGCGCGACCCCTGATCATCTCGCAAGTTGTGCTCGGCCTCCAGCTTCGTTTAAGGCTTTCTCGCTCGTTTTGCTCACGTTACGCCGCCAACAGATAGGCCGTTGAGGGCGTCGTCCTGGCTGACCGCGGGCGAATGGCTCAACGTGTCCTCATCGCGCTGCTCACCGTTAAGCTGCCCGTGGATTTTGTTTAGGCGTAGCCAACCAGGAAGGAACCGCCGCGGCCCTCGCGCTATTACTCGATGTGCATGCAGGTCAGGAGACGACTATGGATCGAGAACAGGCGGCTATCCTTGAGGAATTGGGGGTGGCCTCAGAATTCGACGCGGCTGCGGAGTCCGAAAGACGGGTGTCGTTTCTGGTGGAATATTTGAAAGCGGCGAGCCTGAGGACGCTCATCCTCGGGATCAGCGGCGGCGTCGACTCTTTGACCGCGGGCCTGCTTTCGCAGCGCGCGGCCGAGAGGCTGCAGAGGGAAGGCCTGCAGGCGAGCTTCATCGCCGTCAGGCTGCCCTACGGCGAGCAGGCCGACGAGGCGGACGCGCAGCGATGCCTGTCGGTGATCCGCCCTGACAGGACCGTTAACATCGACATCAGACCTGCCGCGGACGCCATGATCGCGGAGATTTCCGCGGAGGCGGCGGACCTGCTTTCAGGGAGCAGGTTCCACTTCCACCTTGGTAACATCAAGGCCCGCCAGCGCATGATCGCCCAGTTCGCGCTCGCCGGAGCGTCCGCCGGTCTGGTTGTCGGAACCGACCACGCGGCGGAGGCCCTGATGGGCTTCTATACGAAGTTCGGCGACGGCGCCGCTGACGTGCTGCCGCTCGCGGGGCTGAACAAGCGC
This sequence comes from Rhizobium sp. 9140, assembly GCF_900067135.1. NCBI lineage: Bacteria > Pseudomonadati > Pseudomonadota > Alphaproteobacteria > Hyphomicrobiales > Rhizobiaceae > Rhizobium > Rhizobium sp. 9140. The sequence continues at coordinate 146,778 of NZ_FJUR01000006.1, forward strand.
AGGGTGCGTTCACTGGCGACGCATCTGGGGGCGCCCGCGGACCTGGTGTTCAAGGTTCCGACGGCCGACCTCGAGAGCGACGCGCCCCTGAAGCCCGACGAGGAAGTTTATGGCGTCACCTACGACGAAATCGACGACTTCCTGGAGGGGCGGGAGGTAGCGCAGAGTTCGAGAGCGAGGATACTGGCGGCGTACAGAGCCAGCGCCCATAAGAGAGAGCTGCCTGCCACTCCCCGCTGACCTGCTGGCCGGCGGCTGGAGCCTCTTACCTGCACTGCCGCCGGTCTTGCGGTAGGACCGCAGCTCTTCGAGCCAGAGATAACTCTCGATCCCGATGCAGACGGCGAGGGCCTCCGACGCCGTCGCCAACCCTGGCCTCCAGCTCGCCGTGCCCCGCCGTTCAGGAAACTTCTGCAAAGGCGAAGTTCACGAGCATGAAGCGGACCGCCGAGAGATGGATCATCAGGAAAGCGCCTGCGATCGCATGACGGATTTTGTATCATGGCGGCTCGCGCTAGCACCGCCATGCAGTCGAAGATAATCAAGCTTCTTGTGCAGCGGGGACGGCATTTTTTCCAGAATGGGCTTGCACCTGTAGCTGCTCAAGGTTCTAGGATGCCTACGAATCGGGCTCGGATCGGGCGAGGAGTCGCACGACCCACGCTTCTCGTGTATGAGACTATGCACTGGATGGGCATTCAAGACCGCAGGATCCGGTTGCCTTGTGAAGGTGGAGCAGCAGTGCCGCGCATAAATTGGATATTTGGTCTCTCCCGCACAACGGGTGCGCGAGGCGTGTGGAAGGCCGTCCTGCCGCTGTCGCTGTTCGCAGCGGCCACGGCGGCTCTTTCGGGATGCGTGGCGGCTGACATTGCGCTCGACGACATCTCCCGCGCGCCTCCGACGATTCCCGACAAGATGCTGGCCGACATGTCACGCAAGGGCATGAAGCCTGAGAGCCCGGTGCTCGTGAGGATCTTTAAGCGGGAAAGCGAGCTCGAGGTCTGGAAGCAGACCGGGACGGGACGCTATGCCTTGATGAAGACCTATCCTATGTGCCGCTGGTCGGGAAAGCTCGGACCGAAGACGAAAGCGGGAGACCGCCAGGCTCCGGAAGGCTTCTACCATGTGTCCGCCGGGATGCTGAACCCGAAGTCCCAGTACTACGTCTCCTTCAATTTGGGCTATCCTAACCGGCTGGAGTCGGCGCTTGGCTACAGCGGAGAGGCGCTGATGGTGCATGGGGCCTGCTCGTCGTCCGGCTGCTACGCGATGACGGACCAGGGCGTCGGGGAGATCTATGCGGTGGTCTCCAAGGCCCTGGCCTCGGGGCAAGACCGCTTCCAGGTGCAGGCCTATCCGTTCCGCATGACAGCGGAGAACATGGCCCTCCACAGGAACGACGAGAACCTAGCATTCTGGAAGACACTCAAGGAGGGTTACGACGCCTTCGAGCTCACGAAGCTGCAGCCCAAGGTCTCCGTCTGCGGACGCCGCTACGTGTTCAACACGGAGTTCCACGGCGGGGAGCCTCGCGATCCGCTCGCGGATTGTCCGCCTGGCGTTGCTCCGTACGACACGCAGCTCGTGGCTCAGATCACTGCGGAGAAGCAGAAGGTCGACGCAGCGCTGGCCACGGACGCCACCGTTCCGGTGAGCGCCTATGTCGATGGCGGGATGCATCCGAGTTTCCGAGCGCTCTTGAAGAAGGCTGGCGCCGAGAAGCTCGCGGAGCGCATTTCCGGGATCAAATATCCGGTCAGCAGGCCAGATGCCGCGCTTGCCGATCCTTTCAAAGGCGTGGTGAAGCGGAGCGGCGCCGGAAAAATTGCCGACTCTTCTCGCGCAGACTGACCGGGTCCCGTCGGACCGTCCCGTATGATTTGCTGCAGGCCTGCGAGCGCTGCGCTTCCGTCTTTCACTCCCTAGCCGTCACAATGAGATTTTCGGGCTTTGCTATGAGGAGGTTCACGGCGGGCGAACTGAAGCTGAGACGATATGGATAAAATTCTTCGCTCCGCTGCGGCCATATTCCTGCTAGGTGCTTGTGGCTCGTTGGCCCGTCTGCGGGAAGAATAGCTTGAAAAGAAAACGCTCTTCCGAAGCTGCGGAGCACGCGCGTTTGAAGAAGTATCACGCGGCGGAGCGTTCTTCTATCTTCTTTGAGAAAGCCTGAAAAACGACCAGCATAACTGCGCCAACGCTAATCCATACGTCTGCTAGATTGAAAACGAACGGGTGCCAATCTCCAAAATGTAGATCGAGATAATCTGTCACAGCGCCATCTACTGCACGGTTAAGGAAATTGCCGAGCGCGCCCGCGATGATCACCGAGAGCGCTAGACGCTCCCGAGCATGCGGTATCCTCCAGGCCCAAGTGGCGAGGCCGAGAGTTATAAGGCCTGTGAAAACCAGCAAGGCAAGCTTACCTCCATCGTGTTCGAATGAAAGCAGGCTGAATGAAACTCCCTTGTTGAAGGTTAGGCGCAGCGATATGAAGGGCAGGAAGTCCGCCGCAGAACCATAAGGTTCGAGAGTGGCCCGCGCCCACGCCTTAGTGGCGAGATCGAGCGCGGCACCAGCCAGAACGACGATGATGCACCAGCCCTTCAAGCGCGCCCCGCTTGCGCTAGGTCTTGCCGCGCGTCGCGAATGATCGACCATGCCGATTGCAGGAACAGCCCTGCAACCGCGAACGCGACGATCAAATCCGGCCACGGGTTGTTGAGCCACCAGACGACAACCGCCGCGGCGAGCACGGCCAGATTGCCAATGGCGTCATTGCGCGAGAACAGCCACACGGCGCGCACGTTGGCATCGCCCTTGCGGTGAGGGATCAGCACCACGGCCGCGAGGATATTGACGATGCAGGCGACGAGGGCAAAGCCGCCCATTAGCAACGTTTGCGGCTCGTGCTCGACAAAGGAGCGATAGACCGTCGAGCCGATCACGCCGAAGCCGAGCAGGGCGAGGAACACCCCTTGCAGCAGCGCGGCCTTCGCGCGGGCGGCAAGGCCCCAGCCCACGGCAACCAGGCCGAGGAAGGAAATCGCGCCGTCCCCGATGAAATCGAGCGCATCTGCTTGCAGGGCCTGCGATCCGGCAAGGAAGCTGCCGACAATCTCGATGACGCCATAGGCCGCATTAAGAAGGACGACGATCCACAGCGCGCGCTTATAGGCGGGCGTGACATGCGACAGGTCGGGGATTTTGTCGTCGTCGTCTGCATCCTCGCCCGGAGCGCCGATCCGGTCGAGCTGATAGCCCAAGCCCGTCACCGCCTGCTCAACGTCAGGAAGGCGCCTCGCCGGATCGTCGACGTCGAGCGTCATGATCTGCGAGGCGATGGACACTTTAACGTCCGCTACGCCCTCAACCTTGCGGGCCGCGCCCTCTACTTTCGCTGCGCAAGACGAGCAATCCATGCCAGTGACGTTGTAACGGATAGTGGTGGCAGCACTCATTTAAGAAAAACCTCGAACCTTTGGAGCTTTTATCGTAAGACCTGTAGTGACTACAGGAGCAAGACAAAAATTGCAGATCGGTGATTTATCTCGTGCCACAGGCGTCAATATCGAAACAATCCGCTATTACGAGCGGGCTGGTGTTCTGCCGCCGCCTGTGCGCCAGTCCAACGGACGGCGAAGCTATGGGGCGGCCGATGCGCGCCGCTTAGGCTTCATCCGCCATGCCCGTGAACTCGGCTTCGATCTATCGAGCGTCCGCGTCCTGCTGGCTTTGCAGGAGCAGCCAGAGGCCTCGTGCGAAGACGCAAGCAGGATCGCGCAGAGCCAGCTTGAGGCGGTTGAAATCCGCCTTGTACGCTTGTTGGCGCTGCGCGACGAGCTATCACGCATGATCTTGGGGTGCGCGCGCGGCAAAGTGTCGGAGTGCCGTGTAATAGAGGCGCTTGCCGCAGGCCAGACACAGCCGCAGGAGTAGCGTGCTGAAAAATGCAAACACTGCGTTGTCGGTTCCAAAATAACATGTGGTGACTCAATCGCTGCATCTCTTTGCAGAGGATTGAGCGATGACGGGATGTCAGCGAAATCTGCGCATTAAATGCAGTCGCACCTACCGTCGCAGTTCCATAATTGTTATTATCTGACTTTTGTTAAGAGATTGAATTTATTAGGTAATTTAAGTATTCTCGAGGTCGACGTCGCAATGTGTTAGGAAGGCGAACCTATGGCACCGCCTCCGGGCTCTGCATCCAAGAGGTTCGCAGGCGTGTCCTTTCCTACCCATCCATACCTATCGGTATCGGCACCCAGATCGCCGACATCGAATCCCCGTAGGCTCTTGCCTCCCCGTCAAGTGCGCAGGCTCCTACCCAAGCGCACACCATGGCATCCAGCATATCCTCGAACGCCTTCATTTCGTATCCTCGAGCTTCCAATGGAGGAAACGACAAAGCAGCCGCAACGCCACTGATCCTGGCATCCAGAAGAACTACAATCTGCATCCAGACCTCGAACAGCCGTGTCCGCCGCAAGCTGGGCGGTGCGTCCGGCCAGTATTTCCACATCTTTGAATGCTTGTACGCCAGATGACGTTCTGCTGCCGCGAGCTCGATCAGCGCTGGATGCGGATAAACTTCAAGCAGTGCTTTGCCACTGAACTCAGACATGACCAGCGGATAGCCGATAGCATCAAACCCTTTGCGGAGTTCATCGCTCAATCTACCCGGCCTCGTCGCGCTCGGCGTATGTGTGCTGGCATGTCGAGCGCCGTATAGTGACGAGATCATATTGTCGGAGGCGCGACGCCCTGTAATCGGGGTCATCGACAGAGGTATGTCGATCGCCACGACATCCACATTAGTACCGATCTTCGAGCGCGCAGTGTTGACGATCGATTCCGAATCCGGAACGCTACCGCGATGCCGAATGTACGTACTAGGCGTGTCGCCTTCTGCAAGAAATGCCGCATAGGATGCGGCGACTTCTACGAGCCGCCAGCCTGATCCGTCATCCGCAATCAGTGCGACGACGCTCGGCTCTCCCTCAGTCCAAGCGGCGTCGATGCCCAGCACTGACCTCATGCGGAGCCCGCCTCACCTCCGACGATCAGCATTCCGTTGGACTCTGCCAGTCTGCCGCCACCCTTCAAGGCTTCGATCCGCTGGACGATTGTGTCGCGCAATTGGCTGCTTGTGGATTTGAACCCCAAAGCTCGGGAAACGGCGTTCACCGCCTGATCGGAGGTCGCTCCAAGGCTCGCGATGATGATGTCTATTAGACCTTGGTCAATCTCCATGGGAGGGATCAACTCAATTCTCCTGAGGCTCTGGGATGTGACCTGGCTTCGGTCACGGAGATTGATGGGAGCGTCCGACCACAACAAGAAACGGCCGTCCCGGACAACATCTCCGGACCTGACAGTGACGTCGATCGCCGATGCCACGTGCGCTTCTATCCGCCCGCCGGCGCGTTGCAGCCCCCATGCCGACCTGATGCGTGTAACGACCTCGTCCTGATGGATCGGCCCTTCGGCTTCAACGGTCTGCTTGACCAACGCAGCGACCGTACCGAGCGGCGCTTCATGAAGCTCGCTTGTGATATTTGGACGGAGCTGTGCCTCCTGATAAATGGAGTGGCCGATCGGTGAACTTCTTGTCGGCTGGCCATAGTGTCGGATCGAGATCGCGATACATGAGGAACTTGGCGAACGAGAAGAAACCCAGGACGATCTCATCCGGCTGCACCGACCACGTCGGCTTGACGGCTATGGCCTCGGAAACCTTCGACGTGTAGGTCTCGAAATCGAAATCTTCGGAGGCCTCGAATTCGGGCATTCTGATCTTGTGGATGCGATCAAGGAACGCTTCAAGCGAGAGGTTTGACGCAAAGTCTTCCTGTCGCGCTCGAAGCTTGAACCGCTCGGCAGCGCTTCCACGCTCGAGCGAGACCGGGACAAGAATCAGGGGTGCGTAGCGAATGTTCTCGGCGTTGTTGGGATCGACCCATTTCAGCGTCCCCAACCCGAGGTAAAGGATGTTGACCCCCTGCTCCTCCTCCAAGGTCCTCGCATCAAAATAGAGATCTAGCAGCCGTTTCTGGAGTCCATTGGGCGTCATACGGGTCTGCAGCTTTGTGTCCGCGTGACGGGTCAGGCGGCCGCTCTCGTCCTTGTCGTCATCATCGGGAAGCGCCAGCTCTATGAGGGCATCGCCGTCGTCGTTGTCTTGGGATTCCCTACCCTTTGCTCCAGCAAGGAAGGTCATTGCCTTCCCTTCTGAAACCAGAATCCGGAAAACCTCGGTCGACTTCTCATCTACGATGTCGACCGTCTTTGCGCTCTTGGAAAATCGTGGCACGTTAAGCAGCCTGTTGCGCGCGCCTAGATCGAGAAGCTCCATGCGGGCTCGCTCGATCTTCGCCTCTACTGACAGGCTGCTTTGAAAAATAGATTGCTCTGAATTTTCCGGCGTTACTGATACGTGTTCATCCATGACCCAGTTCCCCTGTATGCCGGATCATGCATAAACAGCGAAATCGGTCCAGAGCCGAACTGAGGATCGTGTCCCATGGAGTGGTGTAGCTGGATTTCATAGCCATCGGTGATTTCCGGTAGGGTCGGGTTGCTTATGACCAACCTGAGGGACACCACCGATGACCGACGACATGATGAACCTGCGCTCACTCGTTGAGAAGAGCGCCGACGCCGATTTGCTGCGCGAGATGATCGGCTTCGCTGCCGAGAAGCTGATGGCGCTGGAGGTCGGCACAAAGACGGGCGCGGGTTATGGCGAGAAGAATGGCTTCCGACTTGCCCAGCGCAACGGCTATCGCGACCGGGACTGGGAGACACGGGCGGGCACCGTCGAGCTGCGCATTCCAAAGCTTCGCACAGGCAGCTATTTCCCGAGCTTTCTCGAACCACGCCGCATGGCAGAGAAGGCCCTGACGGCGGTGATCCAAGAGGCCTATATCCAAGGCGTCTCGACCCGATCCGTCGATGACCTCGTTAAGGCCATGGGCATGTCGGGCATCTCCAAGAGCCAGGTATCCCGGCTCTGCGAGGAGATCGACGAGAAGGTGAAGGCCTTTCTCGACAGGCCCATCGAAGGGGAATGGCCCTACCTTTGGATCGATGCGACCTACCTCAAGGTCCGGCGCGGCGGGCGCATCGTCTCCGTTGCCGTCATCATCGCCGTCGGCGTCAACACCGATGGTCGACGCGAGGTGCTCGGTATGGAGATCGGCACATCCGAGGCCGAGGCGATCTGGACCGAGTTTCTTCGAAAGCTGACCAGGCGGGGTCTGCGTGGCGTCAAGCTCGTCGTCTCCGATGCCCATGAGGGCATCAAAGCCGCAGTATCGAAGGTACTTTCCGCCACCTGGCAGCGCTGCAGGGTTCACTTCATGCGCAACGCGCTGGCCCATGCTGGAAAGAGCGGACGCCGTGTTGTCTCCGCCTTCATCGCCACGGCCTTTGCCCAGGACACGTCAGAGGCTGCAAGTACCCAATGGCGTAACGTCGCCGACCAGATCAGGCCGAAGGTGCCCAAACTCGCCAGTCTCATGGACAGTGCCGAGCAAGACGTGCTCGCTTACATGACCTTTCCCAAGCAGCATTGGGCCAAGCTTCACAGCACCAATCCAATCGAACGCCTCAACGGCGAGATCAAGCGGCGCACCGAGGTCGTCGGCATCTTCCCCAACGACGACGCAATAGTCAGACTGGTCGGTGCCTTGCTCCTGGAGCAGAATGACGAATGGGCCGTCCAGCGGTCCCGCTACATGACACTGGAAACCATCGCAACAATGAGCGATGATCCGCTTATCAGCCTGCCAGCAGCAAGCTGACACTCATCCGGCCCTCGGGAATGAGCCGTGGTCGTCTAAGCTACACCACGTCCTGGGACACGATCCGACTGAGGAATATTAAACAAATACTTAATACGGGAAACAGGGGCCTAGATTCAGGGATTAGCTGGTCGAACCTAACGCGCCCGCATTCTTCTTGAAATCACACCGGTACCGAAAGGCAGCGTGCCTCGAATGACCGATAACAGACTGATGTCTCATGGCCCTGCTGAGCGGTTCGAGTTTCCTACACGAAAGGTGCTTCTGGACAACAAGTACAATGTCTTCCCGAAAAATGGGATATGGCCGAAGGCAAAATCGCACAGACAGGCGATGCGCTTGGACAGACGACCGTCGACGCGCTGCTTGAGGTTTTCGATGGTCTCATCGTCGCGGACGACACCAGAGAAATATTATGTTGGGAAAGTTTTCTGACTGTACAACGCAACGAATGCGGAAATTATTTCCGCATTCCATCCCTGAATGATCAATCACCGATGTGAATCAAACGGCCCTGATCGATTCATATTAGTCGTTGGACCGATGACGTGCCGTCGCCGATCATTGGGCCATGGAAACTGACGAGCTTGGCATTTATCTCCAGCGTATTGATCCTGACCGCAACATGGCGCGCTTCTACCATCTGTTCGCGCTGACCGATCTGTTCGGAGGGATCGTCGCGGTGCGCCGATGGGGTCGAATCGTTCGATCTGGCCGACAGATCACCTGGCGCTGCGCGTCAGCCGCCGAAGCCACCATGCAACTGAAGCAGTTCGCAAACCTCAAACGCCGGCGAGGCTATCGCGACGTGTGTACCGCCGAGCCGGTGGAAACGAATGCGACACGGTGCAGAGGGGGCTGAATGCGGCGTATGGCTCAAGATTTGCGATTCTTTTGCAAACGTCGTTATCAGGAGTAACGGGGGGAGTAGGCATATTTTTGATCAACGCCGTTTGCGTCGGGAAGGTGCCTAGCGCTCCAAACTGAGGTAAGAAGCTGGCCGCCGTCGGGCCGTCTGGGCGATCCGCGACATTAGCGGAAAGGCGGCCCTGTCTTGCATATGAACCGCACAGACGTCGCCGGTCGTCGCGTTAGAGACGATGCCACGAGCCCTCAATTCCGGCAGCGCGCCACGGCAAGTCATCCCGAAGGCCGCCACGGCACGACCACAGACTTGAGCGCCGCCGCAACTCCACGTCCCGAACCGGGGATGCCGTAACTCCGTGTGACGCTCATGCTGGCCCGTTTCAGCGATCAGCGCTCACGTCATGTGTCCTCACCGCCTAGACAGGTCGGCGGGCTAACCTTCCAGTTTTGCTGGCTGCCGAGCAGCCTCGCCCATTAGCACGATCGCCCGAACACCATTTTGGAGATGACCGCTTGCTGTCACGGCGTTTGCACAGGAATCGCTAATCTTGAGATCGGAATCGAATATTCCGCGTTTTGAATCGCGGCAGCGTAAATTGAGCCGATTTGCATCGATGTGCCCGCACGGTGTCATGCCTCGCCGGAACGTCGATCTACAGTCAGGCGACCGATCTCGGCAGCACCGGACGAAGGTCTGCTTGGCCATCGTACGGTGCTCCCAAGATGCTGGCCGATACGATCCTGTTGCGACCGGAAGACTTTGCCGCATAGAGCGCGGAATCCGCCGAGCGAAACGCATGTCTCAACGCGTCCGGGCCGGACGTCACCTCGACCGCACCGCCGCTGACCGTGACCGGACGGTCGAGACCAAGCATTTTCCAGTCTCGCTCCTCGAGGGAGACACGAACGAGATTGGCGATCGTGATGCCCTGCCCCAGTGTGACATGCGGCAGGAACGCGATGAACTCCTCGCCGCCGGCTCGCGCAACATATCCCGTGGCACCGGTGGTATGTCTGAGCGTGTCGGCAAGCTGGACGATCGCCCGGTCGCCGACCTCATGGCCATAGCTGTCGTTGACCTGCTTGAACCGATCGATGTCGAACAGCAGCGCCACACCGCTCGGAATGCCGCTTGCGTGATCCCTCTTGATCGCGGTTTCAAAGCCCCGGCGATTGAATAGCCCGGTCAGGTGGTCGGTCTCGGCCTCCTTGCGATGCCGTTCGATGGCCGCCGAGGCGATGGCTCCGAGCGCGGTGAAGGGAAAGACCATGCAAACGGAGATGGTCGAGACATGGACGGCCAGATTGTAGGCGGAATGCGCGAAGTCGCCGAGACTGTTGCTTGAGTCGGTGAAGAAGGTGAAGAACGCGGTGCGCAGCACGGAGTCGAGTAAGACGATACCGCTCGCGGCGACCAGCGCCATATCGATACGCCGGGCGGCCCGTCGGGCCACAGCAGAGACGGCCATTCCCAGCATGAGCGCGAACCCGACATCTGTAAGGAAGAGCTGCCAGACGAGGCTCTGTTCCACGAACACGAGGTAGGCCAGGGTGGGCGTGTAGATCACTATGAGACCGGTCCGTGCTGCCCGCAGGCGCGGTGCATCGAAGTAGATCAGCAGGCCACTGCCGTAGCACCAGGATGCGCCTATGAAGACCATCCCGGAACTGAAAGCATCGAACATCGGCTGAATGGAGAAGGTCGACAACACGAAGCCGAGGGCTGTCTGGGCAAAGCCTGCCGCCCAGTGCCATGAGGTGATCATTCCGGTTCGCCAGAGCATCAGGAAGGCGAGCGCGACAATGCTGAACAGTGCCCGTGGCACATAGGCGATGATATTGCTTGCCCCCAAGACGTCACCCCCGGCATTCTTCGGTATGTCTATGCCAAGTTGTAGCTGTCAGGCGTTAAGCGTTGGTTGCGCCCGTCGTCATCTCAATGGGTTAGGTGCATCCATCGAGCTACGCAGCTATGCGCGACCTGCCTTACTCAGTGGGCACAATGCAAACTGCCACGTAAACAGAGAAGCGTGATCGGGCATACGCATTGCCATCATCCTGAACGTGTCGGCTCAGATTCCGCGATTCCACTGCAAACGCCGTTATACGAAGTAACGGGGGGAATACGCTTGAAAGAGAAACGACGTTTGCAGATGATCACGTGGCCGGCACACCTTTCCTGGCGCATTGTGGGCTGGAATGGGAACTAGTTTCGCGCGTGATTAGACAGAGTTGGCCATGACCTACCCACATGGGCGCGCTTCACTCGGTGGTGTCGTCCGGCGTGGACTTGCCGAGATGACGCTTCGGGCGGAACGGATAGAGGCCGTCGCTGTACTTGCGGACGAGGCTATCGAAGACATCGTAGCTTTCGCGATCGTTAAACTTCTGGTGCTCGAGACCCTTTACGATAGAATCGGCCATCTTCGAGATCAGAGCGCGCCCCGCGTCGCCATCCTTGTGCGCATTGGAAATCGTCTGCCAGAGGAACATCCGAGCGATGTCGTCGCGCGACGGACGGCGCTTTTCCTTGGCTCCGTCCCGGACGTCCTGCTGGCGCACCCTCTGCTCGGCGCTGCGCTGCGTCTTTGATTTGCGGGGCATCAACCCATCTCCATCTGTGCCAGCCGCAGCTTTTCATCGGTCAGGAACGACCTCAACCAGCCAAGCGACCACGCACCCGTGATAGCGCGCCTGCGTTAACGGGCAATCAAGTGCGGCAATGATCTGCGCCCTCGTCGGAATTGCGCACAGAGGAATCGCAAATTGGGAGATCGGAATCGAATATCCTCAGGTCGGAATCGACCTTCCCGACTTCGGAATCGCGCCATGGTAAATTGAGATGACGTGTTTCAAGGTATGGAAACCTTGGGTCAATGTATTGGCAAGCTGTCCCACATCATCTCGACGTTAAAGACGTCGAGATGATGTGCCTGTCATCCCCACGCCGGTTGACGGTTGCCGACCGCCGTGGCTCCGGACGTGCTCACCTGTCGATCCTGACGCCGTTCAACGCCTGATCGCTCGGGCGGTCGGAGTTTCATTTTCTAGGTTGGCTGAAGCCATGCCCGCGGCTGCGCACGATATCAGGAATCGCCGATCCAGAATTTGGAATCGATTTCCCCGAGACTGGAATCGAAAATGTCGACATCGGAATCGGTTACAGGGGACCCTGAATCGATCGAGCCGCATACGGAATCGAAGTTTCTGAACCTGGAATCGGCCTCCCGGAGTTCTGAAGCGCTTTCACGGCGCCGTTCCACCAGCATTTTCCGGGCACCGTGCGTCGACGCCGAGGACATCGAGAACATCGGTCCCCTCAATGATACCCCTGCCCTTCAGCCGCCGCGCGATTTCGGTCAACTCCGTGCGCCGGGGTTCCAGCAGCGTTCGCGCCATCGCTTCGGCCGTCATCAGCCGCTCGTTCACCTGTGCCGACAGTTCCCGATCGAGACTGAGAAGATCGAGATTTCCGGTCGGATTGCGATAGAGCAGTGGCCGGTCTTCGGAGAAGCCGAGGGTCGTCTCGGCGGCAAGTGCGAGCGCCGTCGCCTTGGCCAGATCGCTCTCGCCGCCGCCCCCTGCCCCCGCGACGACATCACCAAAGACGATCAATTCTGCGGCACGGCCGGCCAGCAGACAGGCCAGCGTCTTCATCAACCAGTCTTCCGTCTGTGGAATATCGTGGCGAGACTGCGTCATCACCTGACCGAGCTCGTCGCCGCCGATCATCACCGAGATAACGTCGCCAACGTCGAACACGGTCCAGGCGATCGCATGTCCGGCCTCGTGAATGCAGATGCGCCAGAGCAGCGCCTCCGACATCGGCTTGCGGTCCCCGTGCAGGGCATGCTCGATATCCGCCCAGGTGACGGCACGCCTCTGCCGCCGCGCAACCTGCCGTGCCTCGCGCACCAGCCGTTCGATATCGGCGCCGGTTCGGCCGAGCGCCAGCAAGGCGAGCGGGCGCAGCGATTGTGTGTTCGAGGGTGTCGCATCAGTCATGAGCAGGTCCTTTCCGGTCTGTGGAGGAATTGGGCTGCCGCACCTTGAGGGATGCGCCGTCCCTCGCCGCACGAGGCCGCATACGCCTTGCTTTTTGTTCAACCGGAGCCGTCGTAATGACACCTGCCAGATCGTTGCCGAGGTGATGAGCCAGGATGCCCGTCAGCGCCGCGATGTCGGGACGCGGAATCGGGACATGTTTCTCCAGCCGTCCGGAGCGCAGCAGCGCCGGATCGATCCGGTCCGGATGGTTGGTGGCCGCGACGACAATGACGCCTTCGGACTTGAGTGCGCCGTCCAGCAATTCGAGTAGTCGATTGATCAGAGATGTCCAGTAGTCATCATATTGCTTCCTGCTGTCACTACCGCTGCGACTGCCGATGCCATCGATCTCGTCGATCAGAAGGATGCAGGGCGCATGCTCGCGGGCGGCGGTGAAGGCGGCCGACATCCGCTGCAGCACATCACCGAGATAGCCGGGCTCCAACCATGATGTCACCGAGCTGATCACCAGCGGGATGCCAAGGGAGTTGCAGAGCGCACGCGCAAAAGTCGTCTTGCCGGTGCCCGGCGGCCCCGACAGCAGAAGTTTCGTGCTCATATCGCTCCAGCCGATCGCCCCTTCCCGCCAGACGGCGAGATCGAGCTGCAGATCACGCGCCCAGCCGGTCGCCGCGCCGTAACCCGTGAGTGTCTCGATGCGAAGCGCCCTCGCGACATGACCTGCCGGCGCACTTGCCGCATCGGGATTGGGCGTGGGGACTTCACTGTCGATGCAGGGCTCCGGCTGAACTATATCGACCGCCGGCGACGACGCGGGCTTGCTACTCCCGCCCTTCCCGCTCTTCGCCGTGCTGTCTGTGCCGCCGCTTCTTTCGCCATCGACGTCCTCGAATGGCTGCAGCAACGCTCGAAGCGTCTCCAGAATGAGATCGAGGCTGCGGCTCGGTCGGATGGCCATGGACAGATCGTCCAGATGCAGGTGCGACAGGTCGAGATCGGCAGCTTCGATCCTGCTGATCGTTTCCGAGACCGGCAGACCGAGAGAATGGAACAGCAGCTCGGCCAGCATGGCATTGTCAAAACCATTGCATTCGAGAACCAGATCGGCGGCATCGACGATGCTGCGGGTGAGAGCCGTGGGCAGTTCGTCGGCGATGACCAGCGGCACGGTGTTTTCCGCGAGCGCCTTGCCGAGGCGACGACGGATCTGGCTTTCCCTCGTCCCGGCGATGGCCCTCCCTGATCCAAGCATCAATTTCCGGCGAAACACACCCTTGCGCATTTCGTCGTAACGGTCGAGCCAGGCGATGCTGTTGAGGAAATCGACCATGCTTACCCAGAACGGAGCGATCAGCCCGTCTTCCATCGCATGGCAGAAGCGTTGCTCGAAACCGCCGACCGGCGCCTTGATCAGGACGATCGGACGGGGATGGACAAGAGCCGCCCTGAGCGCCTCCAGATCCGGCAGGCTGTCTTGAGCGGCGCGCGCGACGAGAAGCGACACGGCGACACGCGTAACGTCCGGGCGTGGTACGAACCGTTGGATGATCGGCAGCAGTCCCGCGGTCGCGGCAGAGATATCGCGATCCGTGAACACCCCCTCGCCCGCCGCCGCCGTGACCTGGCGCTTGGTCTTCGACGACTTTGCCGGGGGCGGCGTGAAGTCGAAGCTGGCGTGGCGGTCGGCCGGATCGACGCTGGTCGAAACAGCAACGGACGACTTGAGCAGGCGGCCGATGGTGCTGCGATCACGGACAGGGTCGCCGGTCATTGCCGCGATCACGGTCGGCGATGCGCGCCAGGACGTCCCATGCCGCCGGTGACCGTCGATATGGTTGACCTCCAGCACATCGGCCTTGTGGGCACTAACGAACAGGTCGAGCATGGCGAGGCGACGGATGCGGCGTAAAAAATAGCGCATCAGCCGCGCCTCGACGGTTTCCGGGGGCGTGCGCATCATTGTGCCTCCTCCTCGATACCGGGGATGGCGAGGAACGGGCGATTGCCGGTCAACCAGTCGCGCACCATCAGGCAGGCCGGCTGGCCGCGATCGCATTGCTGCAACAGCATGTGGCGAAGCGCCGGCGGCAGGCTTGCGAGCGCCACACCCTTACGGCGGGCATGGCGGATCGCGGCGCGAACCAGCGTCGCGGCATTGAGCCACTCTTCCTCGGTAGCATCGTAGGCGCTGCCATTCCACATCGAGACAACCGCTGGCGGGGAACTGGTTGTTGCAGACACCTCGACCCCATTGGCGAGAGGAAGAGCAGCCACATCGCCAGCAGAGACGCGGCGGACGGGGAAGGCAATAATGTTGGAGACAGGCGTCGTCATGGACACGTCCTTTCTGGCCGCGTGCGGGTGGCGGCAACAAATCCGGAATGAAGAGTTGGCTGCGATCTGACTTGGCTGTCAGCCCGTGCGCGCGGGAACGCGGGCAAAGCCGATCCGCGGCACGGGCAGGGAGTGCCCTCTCCCATCGGTGTCATTTGCGGCGGGCATGCCGTTCGGGGCCGTCCCTTCCGAGAGGTGTTCCATGGAGACGCCGGTGACAGTCTCGTCCGAAACAGGTTCGTCGTTTACCCTCGCCGTGACGCAGACCCGTGCAGCCGCCCAGTTTGCCTCGATCCGCTCACGAAACAGCTGGCGCAGGCGGATCATAGCCTCCCCTGCCCCGGAGATCTCGAGGAGATGGTCGAGATGGCCGAGCGGCCAGATGCCGCCGTCGATATCGCTGCGCTGGCTTTCCGCATTGACGATGACGACACGGACTTCCTCGGCGACCAGGCGACGGTGCTCGCGGTAGAGCAGGTCCGGCACGATCAGCGCCGAGGCCAGCATGCGGTTCTTGAGCTCGGCGATACGCGAGGCTTCGTAGGACGACAGGCTGCGCTTGACGTCGACCACATGGGCGATCTTGGTGCGACGATTGAGGAGCAGCATGTCCGGGGTGTAGGATTTGCGGCCGCCCGCATCGGCATCGAGCGTTAGCGTGCGATAGAGATGCGACGCGTTCTTCTCGACGAGCTGCATCGCGGCCGCGGTTACCGGCAGACGCAGATTGTCGGTGAGGACGACGAGATCGGGATTGGTCTCGGCGATCAGGCCGATGCCCCGCTCGAGCAGCCTCCCTTCATGGATCGGGATGGCGCGCAGGATCGACGCGAGACTGTCGACGCCGGCGTCGAAAGCCCCGGTGAGTACCTCGGTAGACAAGGCCGCTGTAATCTCGGCGACGAGGGCGTTGAAGCGGGGATCGAGCGTATCCGCATCGACACGGTGCGTGTAGCCGGCATGCGGGGCGCCGTCAGGCGTGGTGGTAGACGAAGTCTTCATGGAAATATCTCCTGGGATACAGTGTCGTTCAGACATCGCTTGGACCGGGGCACGCGCCAGCCAAAGCGGAAATAATTTCCGCATTGCGATCAGCCGGAGATCCGGCGATCGACTGGAACAGCCATGGTCGAAGACGATGTTTCGGTCAGCGCGTCGGGCGCAACGTGACCATGGACGGCAGTGCAGGCATCGGGAGATGCGTGGACGCAGCCATCACGGCGACGGCAGTATCAACAGGAGAGTTTTGGAAAAATGCTTCCGATGCGGAAGCGAAGCGGATAAGGGTCGACATAGCCCAATTCCTTCGCGAACAAGGTTGCGGGTCAGGTCTTCGTCGGTGTTACCAGCACCGGCGAAGACCGCCTAAGTGACTGCAGGAGCACGTTTTTCCTGCCGACCCTTTTGACATAGCCCGGAGACGGCATCCCGGCAAGGGCCTGGAACGCATCCGGAACAAAGAGCTCCGGCATGGTTAACGGGCGACGCGGGTGACTATGCAGGAGCCCGGCCAGCGGTTATCCCAGACCGGTTTGCCCGTTGCCGTCAGTATATTATTCCCAAGCTCGAGGGTGCCCCAGACAGGCTGACAGACCTGAGCTGCCGTGATGCCGCTCTTCCCTTCACCTGCGAAGCGAAAAAGGAAGTGCGGTTGCATAGGCCATCGTGGTGAGTGACCTAAGCGAGACTATAGGGACCGTCACCCGGAGACGGAAACAGTTCGAGGCTGATCTCCATCGCTTCAAGCTGCTCCCTAACGAACTCGACAGTATGCGCCATGGCCTCGTCTCGTCGCAGGAGTGCCCAGACCGCAGCATCATCCGGAAGATCAAGCAGATCGTTGACGGCGTTTACGAGCGGTGCGGCCGCCGTTTTGTCGGCCAGATAGCCGCCAAGCGCCGTCTGGATCTCGTCCAGGAGTTCGATAGAGCTGTAACCTGCGTTGCGAAGCCGGGGGAGCGAATAGCAGGTGTCGATGCTCATCGCGTCGCGAAACGCAACAGTCGCGACCCGCGCCATGAGTGCCGCGTTTTCAAGAGGGAGAGCATGTGAGAAGACCTCTGCCTGATGGATCGTCATGCGGACAATGCTGAGCTCGCCTTTCTCCTGCTTGATGAACGGGCGCAGCTTGTCACGGATGACATCCGGCTGCGTTGTCACCGGGAATACCGCGGAGAACTGTCCACGAGATAGTCTATTCAAGCCGTTGCTGAGGTCTGTCGAGAGGTTAGCACTTGGCCCGCTATACCAATGGATTCCGACGATGAGGTGCGGCTCATCGCACCGGATGTAAAGGCCATCGCCAATCAACGCGGCCGATGCAACGAGCTTGTCGAACGCCTTTACCTGCGTTTCGATCAGGTCGTCATCGCGTTGGCGGATCGGTACCTCGTTCAGGTCGAGAAGCCTGATTGCACCAAAAATCGACGATGGAGTTGTCAGCGCGTTAAACCAGTCTCTCCCATTCGCGCGCAAAAGATTATCGCGACGATCGTAGAACCCGAGTGCCGTGAGAAGGCGATCTCGACCTCGTTCGGACAGATCGAACGCTGCTCGGTCCGGCCGGTCGCAAAGCCGCTTGAAGAACCGTCCGTCGGGGGACCGCGCAACGTCCAACTCATAACCCGTGATAACAGTCGGGGCCTCTTCCACGCTGAATTCCTCCGCGTCGAGCACGACCGGCTGCATGCCCAAAAGCACTTCCGGCTTGCGCGCCTGCCCGGTCAGCCCAGTCGTCAACACCGGCAGTTCGATGATTGCCGGCGCCGACGATTTTTCGATCGTCTGTGCGATGGAGGTTTCGTGGGAAGGGTGTACATCGTTGAGATCGATCGGCATGTCCGTTCCGTCCTTTTGTCACTGTTTCGGAGATCGAAAGTCGGGATGGCGCGTCGCGCTCATGTCATGGCGCCGTCCCGACAGAAAGAGCGGCCGAGGCGCAAGCCCGCCGCGCGTCACGTGCTACCAGTTCGACTGACAGTAGACGCTATAGCCTTCGTGGATCGCGGTTCGGGCCTTGGCAACGAATTCCAGGTCGTCCTCCATCTCGGAACCGTCGCTGATTCCGAACGTGAAAATGACCGTCTTCGGCAGCAGCTTTTCCTCGATTGCCCGTTCCAGACGATCGAGGTCGTCGAGCGTCAGACGCACATTCACCTTGTTGAACAGGTGCGCTCCACCCTTTTCCAGGTAAAGCTCCTCGATCCACGTGTGCAGATCGGGATGCTTGTGCCAAACGTGAAAGTACTCTCCCTGTCTGTCTTTAAAGTCTACAGACTTGCGGATCTGCTTCGGTGTTTTGATTGCAAACATAGCCAGGCCCATTCGGATCCTCCTTTTTGTCCGGCACGGTCTTTCATTGGCGTGCCTGAAACTGTGATTAGTGCTCCTGCCGGCGCGGACGCCGGCAGGAATGACGGTGTGAGATCAGTCGATCGTGGCTTCGTCAGCGATCACCAGTTCGACCGCATCGCCCGGAACGAGCGACGGCGGTGCGACAAGGTGAAGGCGACGCGAGGGGGCTGCTTCGACGACAGTGGAGAGTGCATCGAGCGCGTCGTCGCCAAGGGTTTCGCCCTCCCCTTCCCCATCGCTGCCAGCGACATCAGCTTCCGTTTCCGCGGCAGCCGTCGGCGTACCGTGAACCACGAAGCGAAGCGCCGGCAGAACCTGCTCGGTGACCCATGCCGGGAATTCACCCTTGGACGGCCAGCGCGGAGAGTCACCGAGGCGGGAGATGATCCGCCTGACCTGCTCCCATTCCGCAGGGGTCGTCGCCACCGCCTGAACCGGCTCGACGACCGAGCTCAGAAGCGCACCGGCCTTCTGGCAGTGTCGCTCGACCGCATCTGCAAGCCGGGTCTTGGGCACGGACTTGCCCTTGTCGATGTCGGCCGCGATCTTCTCTACCGCCTTCAGCACAATCCTGACGATCTTGTTGAAGGCCTCCGTCTCGGCCCGGAACTTTGCCTGAGCCGCACGCAGGAGACCCGCGGCGCCGCCGGGATTGGCAGGCGACTTCACCGGCGCTTCTCCACGGATCTCATTCTTGAGCTTACCCACCGTGAACCGCTCGCCGGCTTCCATGCGGTCGAGCAGCACGACGATCTTCTCGGCTTCCGCGGTCGCCAGCGTCGCCATGACCGTCGGCTTGACCGCGAGCTCGATCAGCCGTTCCTGCTGTTCGGCCGTGTACATCCGAACGCAGACGGTGTAGTTCCACGCCTGACGAGTGGTCAGCCCGCATTCCTGCTTCACCCACTTGCCGAAAGACTTCCCCGGCAGGACCTCCTGGGCATTGGCGAGATGGCGGCCTGCCTCAAGGGCAGTCGCAGTGTCGCGGCGACTGAGGCTGGCGAAAAAGCCGCTCACCACCGCGAGTCGCGGCCGGTGCTCCTCGGGGGCGACGAACCACGCCGGCCCCTTCCCCTTCTCCGGCTTGGTATTCTGTTCAGTCTGCATAGTGACCTCCTTTGGTGCTGCAGATGCGGAAACATCGGGACGATGCTTCCTCCTGGCGCCATCGCGGTCGATGGCGTCACAATGAAGCATTGCGGTTGGAATGGTGGCGCGCGGGGCAGGTGGCATATCTTCGTTGCCGCCTGCCCGCTGACAGAACCTAGTTTGGCGGCCCGCCCTCAGAGCGGCGCGCGCGCCAGGCGGGAGAAGCCAGGATGTGCTCTGCCAGCCGTTTGACCCAGTCCCGGCGGACCAGACAGTCCAGGAAAGCTCTTTCGCAGACCTGGACGAGTTCCTGTTCCTGATCGTTCAACCCGATATCGCGGGCGCGCGCGAGCCGCAGGATTTGCAGCATTAGGGCCGGCAAAGGGTAAAACCACATGGCAATTGCCAGATCGGTTACTGTCGTTCCGGCCGGAATTCTGATCGCGATCGAATCCGGGTCGGTCGGCCCGATCCGCACATGCAGCGCGCTTGCCGGCGTGATGACGAGCGCGGCACCAACAGCGATGTCGCTCTCGAAATTACTCTGATGGCGAAAGAAATCCTGGGATGATCCAGGGTCGCTGTGAGCCGACAGGGCGCGCGAGTAAACGTCGTAGGTGATCATCATACGTTGTCCTTCCGGGATCTTGACTGGCTGGTGAGGCTCGTTTGCTCTGGGCCGTCAGCGGTGCTTACGGCCTGGTCGCCATGACCCGAGGCAGTCACCTGATCCCAGCAGCTGCGAAGCCATTCGAGAACATGGTCTGCAGCACCGTTTGCGATCGTGTCGACGAACTCAGCGACGTGGAAATCAACAGTCGATTTCCATCGTGGCGCATCGGGATCAAAGTCTGGAATTTCGCGGAGGCTGAAGAGCAAAGCTGTCGGTGCCGAGCAGACATGCATTGCTCCCAGCAGATTTCCGAGGTTGCTCGACAAAGGCAGCGCGATATAAGTCGCGTGCTCGCTTCGACGGCTGCCGCTGTTCACCAGTTTAAACCCATCAAGCGCAGAGACTTCGAGCAGCCAGCCGTGAAGGCTGTAGCAGTATTCGTAAGGCTCGTATTTTGTGATGAAGTCCTGCGTGCCACCTGGCAAACAGTAGAGCTTCAGTTTGAGTTCAGAAATGTCCCCTGCGGACATTTCCGATGTGTTGTCGTTCGAGTTTGCAGGCATAGTTTCTCCTTCAGCAGTGTGATGCCGTTCTGAGTGGTGTTGATGTGCACAAGCTTGGGGTGGCTCGATCCTGACGGATCATGCCCGGCGGGTCAGGGCGGGTTGGCCACGCGCATTGACCGCCGTGTCAGCGATACTTCGAGACGCTGCCTTGCGATTTGGGCATAGGCACTTTCCTTCTCGATCAGGATCGAGCGGCGACCGTTTCGGTTGCAGACAACACCGACTGTGCCAGCTCCGGCAAACGGATCGATCACGAGGTCGCCTGGCGCCGTGAGAGCACGAACTAACCGCTCGACAAGTGCCTCCGGGAACTGGCACGGGTGGGCGGTTTTTTCCGGATGGTTGTGTTTGACGTTCGGGATGTCCCAAACGTCGCCCGGGTTCTTTCCGAGCGGGTTTCCGCTCAACTGACCTTTTTTCGGGCCCTTGAAATGACGTTTTCCAGGATACTTCTGCGGCACCCGGATCGCGTCCAGATCAAACCGATAGCTGTCCGATTTCGTTGCCCAAATGACAGTCTCATATCGCCCGGAAAGACGATGCGAGCAGTGCAGACCGTGTCCGAACGTCCAGATCACGCGATTGCGCACTTTCATGCCAAGCGCGCGAAGCATTGGAATGAAGTAAAGATCCAGCGGAATCACCTCACCGGCGCTTACATAATTTCCGAGCTGCCAGCACATCGCGCCATTTGCTGCGAGAATGCGGTGGCATTCGCGAAGGATGGCACCCATCCATTCAAGGTAAGCTGCCAAAGAGAGCGCGTTCTCGTATTCTTTGCCGATATTGTAAGGCGGGCTGGTGATGACGAGGTCAACGCTGCCGTCTTCAATCTCCGGAAGAATGAATTCGGCTCTTCCGTTACGAATGTCGCACAAATCGTTCGCGGCCAGCGATGGTTGCTCGTCGATGGGAATAGGGCAACACGCGCCTGCTACGCCTTTAGCATTGCGACCGGCCTCGGTCAGACCCAGGTTTGGGCGCACAGCGTAACCCTGCTGCTCCTTCTCCTGTGTAACCACATCTCGTACGTTAATCTGCACCGTCATCATTGACCCCGTTCTTGAACCACGGGTGCTAGATAGAAAATAAGGGGGGGTGGGAATCAGAGGCAGACTGGGAAAAGTTGGGATTCTTTAGACGATGGGTTCTTCAGGATGGATTGCGCAGTTTGGGGGCGGCCGACCGCCGCGGTAGCAAGAGGCCTTGTAAAACATCGGGTTAGTGTTTGCTAAGGATGGCCGTTCAGAGGTTATTAGGCTGCGTTGTCCAGAATGTTCTCGATTTTGGAGACCATGCAGATGACGTTTGATTTTTCGAGAATGAGGAATATGCCAACGTCCGTTTGGTATGATGAGGACGGGCTTCCTATTGAGGATGTGCAGGAATTCATAAAGCAGCGCCGCGAGGAATTGATCGAGCGGGCACGATCAGGAGAGCTTTCTCCCGAGCAGGCCGAGAAAGAAGCTGCTGATAAATTCTATGGGCGGCTTGAAGTGAAGTTCGTCTCACCAGATACCAGCCCAGTGGTCGCGCTATGGTCACCGGAGATGGTCGCTGCATGGATAGTGAAAAAAGACTTCAACGTGGTGCTCCGCCACAGCGAAGAGTTTTATAAAGGTAAGTCCCTTTGGGTTTCTTTTGAACGGACCGTTCCCGCGGGGCCAGGCGAACCTCCATTTGCGACGCGCCGCCAAAAGGGGCACGACTTGATCGTTTTTGGACAAACTAGCCTGTTCACGCCGGGTTTCGATTTTACCGGTCGCCCTTTCGACTACAGCGATATGCGATGGTTCAAGAAGCTGCGAGAAGTCCTCATAGACGGAACGACATTGAAGGCCCATGGCAAAGATATCGAACATGGGCTAACCAAGCTGATAAAACCTGAAGAATGGCAGTTCTTGACCTTCTCTCAAGATGGCGCCGGCCGCACGATCTTGAGCGATGAGGAGGGCCATCCGAAGTTTCAGAATATCACCTTCCTTTCGCGCGAGGTCAGACGATGTTTTCCCAAGCACTCTGGAATGATAGAAGAACGCGTCAACTTGCGTGAAGTTCGTCGGTGGAAAGTTCACATCGACAAGGAACCTAAGGGAAAAAGGCGGTTCCTGTACAATCTTCTTAGGACAGAGTTCAAGGATGGCTTTCCATTGAATTTTCATTCAGACGCAGAGCGTCTTGAGACAGTTAAGAACCTGATGGGAAAAAACTATAAGTACGTAGAGCCTGATTCTTTTAAGCGTTTCCTAAATGGAGTTTTGAAAGAGTATTGCGAAGACTGAACAAGGCGCCAGAAAATGGTATTGCGCATTCTTCACAAACGGATCATCGGCCGGACTGAAGTGTATAAGTGGCCCTAGATTTATAGACGGCTAAACCGAAATCGCCATTAGGCAATACGCCAAGCGGACGGCTTGCTATGCAGTGACTTGAGAGATCGCGAATGGTGACCGGTTCAGCCTTTACTGCCGGTTTCCCGCCGCTTAGGTCGCCGTCGCGCAGATGAATTACGAGAGGCGGTGAGTGCTGCACTCTACATCGCCACCACGTGACGCCGATAGTGCGCGTTACCGAAGGATTTCCTGCCCTGCTCAAAAGTCCGGCTCGCAGATCGGCGAGTTGGGTTAGAATCGTCAGTGCAACCGATTCTCTAATTGGCTAGTTGTCAACGGCGGAGTAAAATCCTGCCACGCGGCGGCGCAAAAGTCGGCCACTTGTGGCGCGCGCATGAGACCGCCGGGAGGGCTTAGGCCCGAGCGGGGGTCTCATGCGCGCGTTGCGATTTTCGAAGGGCGTCAGCCGGCCTTTCGGGCGCGGCTTTGGGCGAGACGATAGCTGTCGCCGTTCATCTCGAGGATGCTGACGTGATGGGTGATGCGGTCGAGCAAAGCGCCGGTCAGGCGCTCGGACCCCAAGGTTTCCGTCCATTCGTCAAAAGGAAGGTTGCTGGTGATCAGGGTCGCGCCTCGCTCGTATCGTTGCGAGATCAGCTCGAACAGCAATTCCGCGCCGGTCTTTGACAGCGGCACGAAGCCCAGTTCATCGATGATCAACAGCTGGTAGGCGGCCATCTGCTTCTGGAACCGGATGAGACGCCGCTCGTCGCGCGCCTCCATCATCTCGCTGACCAGTGCGGCCGCTGTCGTGAACCCAACGGACAGGCCCTTCTGGCAGGCGGCCAGGCCGAGGCCGAGCGCCACATGGGTCTTGCCCGTGCCGCTGGGGCCGAGAGCGATAACGTTCTCCCTGCGCTCGATCCATTCGCAGCGCGCCAGTTCCAGCACCTGCATCCTGTTCAGCTTTGGGATGGCGGCGAAGTCGAAACTGTCGAGGCTTTTGACGACCGGGAACCTGGCCGCCTTGATGCGACGCTCGACCTTGCGACGGTCCCGTTCGATCATCTCCCGCTCGGCAAGCCGGGTGAGGTATCCGACATGATCGACGCCTTCGGTGGCGCACAGCCGGGCCAGCTTCTGGTACTCGCGCTGGAAACTCGGCAGCTTCAGGGTTTTGAGATAATGGGTGAGAAGGATCTCGGGTGCTTGGGTGTTCATGCGACTTCTCCCGCATCCGACGACAGGAGACGCATATACGCCTTCGCCGATGTCGTCTCGACCGTCGCCCTCGGCAAATACGGGTAGATGGACAGGTCCAGTCTGGGCGGCCGGCGTTCCACCCGGCACAGGATCAGATGCTTGACGGCGTCAAAGCCAATGGCGCCAAGCTGGATCGCCTGCTTCACCGCCGCATGCAGATCGGCGAGTTCGAAGCTCTCCAGCAGGCGGAGGACCTGCACGTACTCACGCCGGCCGTGTTTGGCCATGCGGCCTTCCATCAACCGGCGCAGCGTAGCGAACTCTTGCGGCAAGTCCCAGCCCTGGAGGGGCGCTGCCTGATCCAGCGAATTGATCTTCTGCTCGATCAGCGGCAGGTAATGGACAGGATCGAAGACGACGTCTTCCCGTTCCCAGCACCGAGGATGGCGGGCGATGATCTCGCCACGGCCACCAATGACCACTTCGTTGACATAGCCGCGCACCCACACATCCTGATGGCCATAGGCGACCGGGACGGAATAGTCGTTGGTCTTGTAGCGCACCAGCGACTGCGCCGTCACCTTGGCACTTGCCTGGTCGCAGGCATCAAATGGCGAGGCTGGCAAGGCGCGCATGGCAGCCAGATCGCGCCGCAAGCGCTCGCCGATCGTCTCGCTCTCGCCGCGCAGCCTGTCGCGCTGGCGCTTCCGGCACTGCTCCTCCAGAAAGGTGTTGAACGCCTCCCATGTCGCAAACTGCGGGATCGGTACCATGAAGTTGCGCCGGGCATAGCCGACGAGACCCTCGACGTTCCCCTTGTCGTTGCCCTTGCCGGGACGGCCATAGCGATCCCGGATAAGGTAGTGGGACAGGAAGCCGCTGAACAACGTCGCGCGCTTGCGGGTGCCGTCAGGCAAAATCTTCGCCACCAGGCAACGGTCGTTGTCGTAGACGATCGATTGCGGCACGGCGCCGAAGAAAGCGAACGCATGGACATGGCCATCGACCCAGGCCTCGGCCACTGCCGCCGGATAGGCCCGCACGTAGCAGCCGTCGCTGTGCGGAAGGTCGAGCACGAAGAAATGCGCCTTCTGCTCGACACCGCCGATGACCACCATCGCCTCACCGAAATCGGCCTGCGCATGGCCGGGCGGATGCGACAGCGGCACGAACACTTCCTGGCGGCGCTGATCCCGCTCGCGCATGTAATCCTTGATGATCGTATAGCCGCCAGTGAACCCGCATTCGTCTCGAAGCCGGTCAAACACCCGCTTGGCCGTATGGCGCTGCTTGCGCGGCACTTGTCTGTCTTCGTCCAGCCAGTGATCGATCGTCGAGACAAACGCATCCAGCTTGGGCCGCCGGATCGGTGATTGTCGCTGATAGCCAGGTGGCGTCGAATAGGACAGCATCTTGGAAACGCTGTCGCGCGATATGTTGAAATGCTTTGCAGCCTGACGCCGGCTCATGCCTTCCGAGCAAGCCAGTCGAACCTTCAGATATAATTCCACGGTATAGATCCCCAGGCCCTCCTGCGCTCATTGCAGAAGAGAAATAGGTGGCCGACTTTTACGCCGCCCGAAGCGGGACAATCCCGCCGCTACCGTGGTCTAATTTTGCACCGCCGCTCTCACGTTCGTCGTGCGCTTTCCCCATGTGCACATCGCCAGCGGCTCAGCAGGAGCTTCACTGTCACGGGCTTGCCCTGGACTGGCAGATCCTGGAGGCTGCGGCAGGACCAGCCATGCCGACTTCGGCTTCGACATCCACAATCGGGGCATACTCCGATCTTGGATCCAGCTGCGGAAACAACCCAACCGTGATCAACGGTGAGCGCGACACCCAGTACTTTGACCCCTGGACCGGGCGACCATTTCGATTTCGTTCGCATGCCCGCCCATAGCCAAAACCTCGCTAACGGCGAATGAACCACACAAAGTGAGGAAGAACCCGATTAAGTGCCACGCGACAAGTTCACCTAAGCCGCTGGGCTGCCAACGATCAGCGAGATCCTAATCGCTTTGATCCTGCGCAACACGCCGCTACGCCAGCCGCCGGTGTTGACCGCCAAATCGCTACGGCGGTTGTTGCAGATAGCCGGGACTCGCAAAGAGGTGTGAGAAGTCAGCGACCTGAATGGGCGCATGATCGAACCGATCGGGAACGGGAAAAACCAGTTTGGCACTTTGAGCCTGGAAGCTCGGGATTAAGATTTTGGACCCGCCCCGCAGATCACCATACCGGCCCGCGGCCTTTGCAAGCGCCGCAACGAAAGGCCTGACAGAAGACCGCACTCGATCACACGTCAAAGAAGGTCAGAAACTTCTTGCCAAACGGGCGGCAACCACAGAAGTGCGAAGCGACAACGAGGCCGTCCTCAAGGCCGAAAAAAGACTTCTTCAACAGCCTGCTCGACTGCCCACACCACCAGCGACGTTTTGAGACCTCGCACTTGTGCGGTTCCCGCAGGCATGTTCCAATACTGCCGATCTGCCAGAAAGCTGACTTGCAGCAACAAGGACGACATCGGTTGGTTTCAACAAATCACAGTAACCAGGTCGATCAGGAAGTCCCCGCATGCGTCCAGTTGGTCGACAGCAATGAATTCGTCTGGCTGGTGCGCCTGGCGGATGTCTCCGGGCCCGCAGACGATAACCGGCATCTCCATGGCCTCGCGGAAGCAGCCCGCCTCCGTGCCGTAGGACAACTTCACGTCGCTGTTGCGGCCTGCGCACCGCTTGACAATCGTCACGGCAGGATGGTCGGTAGCCATGTTGAATGCCGGATAAGCATATGCCGGCTCGACGGCGACCCCGCAGCCAGGTTTGCGCTTCGCCATGGCCCGGTCGAGGCGACGAACCTCCGCCATGACGAGGTTCTCCGTCAGGGCCGCCGGGTCCACCCCGGGGAGGAAGCGGAATTCCATGTCGACCACGCATCGGTCAGGAACGATGTTGACCTGCCGGCCGCCAGTCATCACCCCGACATGGACGGTGGTATATTCGATGTCGAAGCCCTGCATGAACGGCCCCCGGCGGGCTATTTCCGCTTGTGCCGCAGTGACGGAGGTCACCAGCTCCGCGGCATAGGCGACCGCGTTCACCGCCGTCGGCGCCCGGCTTGAATGCGCAGCCTGCCCGGTGAAGGTCAGCCGGAAAGTGCGGTTGCCCTTGTGCGCCAGCCCGACGTCCATCATCGTTGGCTCGCCGACGATGCAGAGATCCGGTCGTATCGCGCGGCGATTAAGATCGCTGATGATGTCATGAACGCCCAGGCAGCCCAGTTCCTCGTCATAGGAGAGAGCGAGGTAAATCGGCTTGCGCAGATCGCGTGCTGCGATCTCCGGCAGACAGGCGAGCACGCAGGCGACGAAACCCTTCATGTCGGCCGAGCCGCGCCCGAAAAGGCGGTCGTCGACACGAGTCAATTCGAAGGGCGACGTCGACCATGCCTGCCCATCGACCGGCACCACATCCGAATGACCTGACAGGATCAGACCGCCATCCACATCCGGCCCGAGTCGCGCGACAAGGTTCGCCTTTAGCCCGTCCTCCGAGGGCAGACGCCATGTGTGTGCCCCGTGGGCGTGAAGACAGGACTCGACGTAGTCGACGAGGTCCAGGTTGGACCGGTCGCTGACTGTATTGAAGCCGACGAGGTCACCAAGGATCCTGATGGAATTGTCACGACGGGTCGACCGGTCGCCTGCGGTTACGGTCACTGTCACGGGCGGATGACTGCCTTGCCGTCAACGATCTCGACGGCGGTCCCGTAGCGCTCCGACAGCTTAGCGACGCGTTCGAGGATCATCTGGCCGGCAGGTGTCCCCCCGACCATCACCGGGAGGCCGTCAGACTGGCACTCGGTCGGAATGAGGGTGATGGCGCGCACGCCGTCGCGTCCGATCTCGAGCTCCGCGACAACGGACCAGGGATCTATGTCCTCGAAGATTTCCAGCTGCCTCGGCGTCGCGTTGATGCGATCCTGCTGTGCCACGTTGTTGCCAAGACTGTAGATGACGGGCTTGCCGTCGATTATCTCGATCGCGGTCGGGCTGTGGCCGTGATTGCCGAGGATCATGTCGGCCCCAGCCTCGATGATCTGGTGGGCAAGCGGCCGCTGGTAGGTCGCCAGTGGCGTGCCCCTGCCATAACCCCAGTGCATGCTGACGATGGTCACGTCCGTCTCGGCCTTCAGCCGGCGAATCGCCTGGACGAGCAACTCGACGTCTTCCGGCTCCGCATAGCTTTCCATCTTGATCGGCGCGCCGGGCTCGATCATCATGCCGATCGGATCGAGCGCGGCGAGCTGGCGGACGCGGACGGCCGCAATGCCGGGACGGTCGGGTAGCACGGCGTAGTAGGGCGGCACCAAGCACGAGGCCGCCAAGATGCCGACCTTGATCCCGTTAACATCGCGCACGAATGGCCGCCAAGCGTCTTCGGGGGTGCGTCCGCCGCCGACCGGCTCGACGCCACCCTCCCGCAGATTGTCGAGCGTGTCGAGAAATGCATCCGGCCCGTAGTCCCATGTGTGGTTGGTCGCAACCGTCATCACATTGAACCCGGCCTTGCAGAGATCGCGCCCGACCTGGGGCGGCACGAGATAGGCGATGGTCGAGTCCGTTCTGAAGCCGCGCGTCGAGAACTGCACCTCGCACGATCCCCACACCAGATCTCCTTTCGCCATATCGGCCATCAGCCGCGTGAAGCCGTCGGAGTTAACCGCGTCTTCGCCGAAGAGGGGATGACGGATGACGATGTCGCCAGCCGCGGTCATTAGAAAGCTGTCAGACATGCGGTGTGATTCCTTAGGGTTTCAGAGGAAGACGCTGGTCATGCTCGGGAAGACGATCAGCAGCGCAAGCATCACGAACATCGCCAGGACGAAGGGCAGCGTTCCGACGATTACGTCGCCAATGCCACCCGTCGGCCGGATACCCTGGACGACGTAGAGGTTGATGCCGATCGGCGGCGTGATCATCGCCAGTTCGACTAGGATCATCATCACGACGCCATACCAGATCGGGTCGAAGCCGGCCGCGAAGACGATCGGCGCGATGATCGGGATCGTCGCGATCATCATCGACAGCGTCTCCATGAAGCAGCCGAGGATGACGTAGAAGACGATGACGGCGAACAGGGTCCACATCGGCGACAGTCCGAGATCGGACATGAACGCAGTGATGGAGCTCGAAAGTCCGACGCCGGACAGAACGAAATTGAGGAAGTAGGCGAACACGATGATCAACATGATCATGCCAGTCGTGCGCATGGTGTTTTCGAAGGCGCTCAGCAGGACAGCAGGTTGCAGTTTGCGTCGCGTCGCTGCGAGGACCAGCACGGCGAGAACGCCCAGCGCTGCCGACTCGGTTGGCGTCGCGATGCCAGCATAGATCGATCCGATAATGACGAAACAGATGATGAGCGGCGGCACAAGGTGTTTCAGCGACGCAAAGCGCTCAGCCCATGTCGCGGTGATGCGGACTTCCTTGTCTCTGGAAAGGAGGCTGCGGATCACGATCGTCCGGCGAACATCGCAGCCATGATCAGGCCCGGCACGATCGCCGCCATGTACAGCTGTGGGATCGAGGAGTTGGTCAGCACGCCGTAGATGATCATGTTGATCGACGGCGGGATTAGGATGCCGAGCGTCCCACCGGCCGCGATCGAGCCGAGGAATAGTTTCTCATCATACCCGTATTTCCTCTGCTGCGGGATCGCAAGCGTACCGATCGTCGCCGCAGTGGCGACGCTTGAACCGGACGTCGCCGAGAACATGGTGCAGGACGCGACATTGGCGTGCATCAGGCCGCCCGGCAGCCACGACACCCATTTGCTGAGCGCGGTGTACATCTCTTCTGCAATGCCGGTGCGCAGAAAGAGTTCGCCCAGCAGGATGTAGAGCGGGACCGCCAGCAGCGTGTATTCGGTAAATGCCCCCCAGCTGATCTCGCCCAGCGCCCGCCAGAGCGGGATGTCGGTGAAGATGAAATTGAGCGACAGGCCGAGCAAGCCCATCACTGCCGCCACCGGAATGGCGAGGAAAACGAGGACCATCAGGCCCACGAAAGCGAATGCGATCATTGTTGACTCCAGGCGTCCGGTTCAGGACTCAGGTGCGGATCTCGTCGTCGATCTCTTCGTCGATTGTCTTGATCCCGGAGAGCGCGGCGACCTGCCTGTGCTGGCTCGTGAGGAACAGGTAGAATATCCGGGCCAGCAGATAGGCCTGGACGAGCAGGAAGAAGCCGAGGCCGGCCGTCCAGATTGATTGCGGTATCCAGAGCGTGACGCCGAGCGGCGTGTTGGACCGGGAACCAAGTTCGAAGGAAGTCGACGTGGTCATTAAGGCCTGCTGGAACAGCAGAGTGGTAACGGCGATGAGACCTGCCAGAGCCAGGATGTCCAGCGCGGCCCGCTTGCTGGACGACAGCTTCGCATAGACTAAGTCGATGCGGATATGCGCGCGGTGTAGCAGCGTGAAGGCGAGCGACCAAGCCACGCCGATCGCGAAGATGTAGGATGAAATCTCGTCAACGCCGCCGAAGGAATGCTGGAACAGGCTGCGCATCAGCACTTCTAACCCGACAAGCAGGGCGGACAGCAGAAGCAGCCACCTGAGATCCAGACAGACCAGCGGGAAACCGACCGGAGCAGCGTGAGCATGGAATGATCCGTGATTGAGGGAAGGGGCGAAGGCGGCGCGGCGCCTTTGCTGATTGCTTCGCAAGCCTTACTGGCCAGCCTTAATGCCAATCACCGTGCCGACCGACGCGTTCCAGTCGGTCAGGCAGTCGGCGCCGCAGCGCTCGCCAAAGCGCGGCAGTACGACCTCGCTGACGAGGCGCGAACGCTCCGCCGCGTCGCCCTCGGCAGCGGCACTAGGGTCATCGCGCCCTTCTTGCCGAAGGTGCAATCGCCGCCGGTGGCGCAGGTGAGGCCCTCGGTCGTCCGCTTGTCCGCGGCCGCCCAGATATCGTCCTCCAGCTTGACGAACTCGGCCGTCAGCAGCCGTCTGGATCGACGGGTCGAGCTTGTTCCAGGCATTGGTGTTTACCGCGTACATGAACGGGCTCCAGCCGACGGTCAGCGGATAGAGGTGAGTCGTCACCCTCATGCCAACCGGCGCTGTTCCCGGAGAACGTGCCAGTGACGGCGCAGTCGATCACGCAAGCTGCAGCGACGTCACCACTTCGCCGAACGGCATGGTAACGGTGACGCACCCGCCGCTTCGACGAAGTCGGCGACGGTGCGGTTGCCGGTCCGGACCTTCTTGCCCTTCAGGTCAGCGAGGCCGGCGACAGGCGTGCGGCACCAGAACACCTGGGCCTCGGCCGGATAGATCATCAGCAGCTTGATGCCGTATTTCTCTTCATAGAGCTTCGACAGGGTTGGCTTGTAGGCGTTGGTAATCTTGCGCGCGCCCTCGATGTCCAGCGCGATGCCGGCCAGGTCCGGGCCCTCGTTCTGCGGGTCGTCGCCGGCGACGTAGCCGAGTGCGGACGTGCCGAAATCGATCACGCCCATGCGCATCAGGCGGAACACTTCCGGCCCCTTCAGGCCCTTTTCGTTGAGGCTGGTGATCGATGCGGTGACGTTGCCGCCGGTCAGCGTCGGCAGGCGCTCGGTCCAGAACGGTACTTCGATTTCCTGATAGATGCCGGCAGTCGCCCATCCACCTTGAACCGTCAGATTGGTCTTGGGATAGTCCTGCGCAGCGGCCGGTCCAACTA
This sequence comes from Rhizobium sp. 9140, assembly GCF_900067135.1. NCBI lineage: Bacteria > Pseudomonadati > Pseudomonadota > Alphaproteobacteria > Hyphomicrobiales > Rhizobiaceae > Rhizobium > Rhizobium sp. 9140. The sequence goes on from NZ_FJUR01000006.1 coordinate 178,691, forward strand.
CCATCAGCACTGCGGCAGCCGCCGCGGCGGCAAAGTGTTTCTGCATGTCCAACATCAAGTTCCCCTTATGGTTTGGATGGAATTGCTCGGGAGTTTCCACGCCCTCTCGGTGGAGGACGGAATCATCGGTCGGCAACGCGGATAGGGCGAGGACACGGCTCGGTCTGCGGATGAACCCGCAGTGACCGGCTGGCTTCCACCCATCTCTCGGCGCACCATATGATGCGTGTAGGCTATTCCCCTGCTTGAAAAACGTTCTTGAAAAGATGTTTCCATACGGACATAAAATTGTAAAGTATTTTTTATAACGATAGGCTGGGAGGAAAACGACCATGAGTTCTAACCAGCGAAAGCCGCTTTCCCTTCTCATTCACGAGCGGGCTGGCAGCTTATCGCCAGCAGATCGGCAACTAGCCGACGTGATTCTGTCGTTTCCGGGCGAAATCGCCAGCTACACTGCGGTGGAACTAGCCAAGATGGCCGGCATTTCTAACGCTGCGGTCAGCCGCTTTGTCCAGAAGCTTGGTTTCCGCAGTTATGAGGACATGAAGCGGCACGCACGCGACCTGCGTAGCGAAGGTGCTCCGAACTACCTGTTGGAGAAGGGACCGACCGACACGGTCGGCCAGATCGCCCGCCATGTGCATTTCGGACAGCAGAACATCGCCGAGACCTTTAGCGGTCTCGACCCGACGGCTTTGGCTGCGGCGACGCAGGGCATTGCAAGCGCCGAGAAGATCGTCTTCGTCGGCGTGCGCAACGGCCATTTCCTCGCGAAATATCTGCGGTGGCAGATCAGCTTAGTGTGCCTCAACACCGTGCTGTTGCCGAGCGACGGGGAGACGATCGCCGAGTCTCTGTCCAGCCTGACTGAACGTGATGTCGTGGTCGTCTTCGCCATCCGCCGGCTGGTGCCGCTGATCCGTGCAACGCTGGCCCTGCTGCCGCAACTGAGAGCCCGTTCGTTATTGATCGTCGACCAGCACTACCGCGAGCCCCTGCAGCCGACATGGCTGCTGCGTTGCGTGACGCACAGCCCCTCGCCCTCGACAACCATGCGGCCGTACTGCTGCTGTGCCACATCATGGCCGACGAAGTGTTGCGGCTACGCGGCGATGCTGGCCGGCATCGCCTGACCGAGATCGAGGACATGCACCACGTGCTGGGCGAGATTTAATCCCAGCTCACCCGTTCCGGTCAGATCCACAGTTGAGTGGAGGCGAACGAAGCGCAAATAGGCTCTTGTGACGCTGATCAGCCCCGGGCGGAGTGACAACCCATTGGTATCATTCGCAAGTCGCACTTCATCCTTGAACCCACCCCGCTACAAACAATGTCAAAAGCCGATTAGTGGCGCGA
>NZ_FJUR01000007.1 GCF_900067135.1 Rhizobium sp. 9140
GGTGACAGCTTTCGCCAGCATGTCGAGAGCAGCGCGATCGAGTGCCGCTTTCGCCGGTGCAGGCTTGGCGGCGGCCGCTTTAGCGCGGTGACGGCTTCCGCTTCCTTCTGTTCCCCGGCCGTGTTGAGCACGTCGAAATAGACGAACTTGTCGCAAGCGGTGATGAAGGGGCGGGGCGTCTTGCGCTCCCCGAACCCATAGACGATGACGCCTTGCTCACGGATGCGCGCGGCCAGGCGGGCAAAGTCGCTATCACTTGAGACGATGCAGAAACCGGAGAAGCGGCCGGTATAGAGCAAGTCCATCGCGTCGATAATCATCGCGCCGTCCGTTGCGTTCTTCCCGGTCGTATAGGCGAATTGCTGGACCGGCTGAATCGAGTGTTCCAGCAGGCACTCTTTCCAGCCGTTGAGGTTCGGCTTGGTCCAATCGCCATAGATGCGCTTGACGCTGGCGGTCCATAGTTGGCGATCTCAGCAGCAGCCCGGTTATGATTTTCGGGGTGGCATTATCGCCGTCGATCAGCAACGCAAGTGTTCCGGCGCTGTCTATTGCCATCGGTCTGCACTCCCATTTGAGCCGAAGTCTATCCGATGCAAGCAGCGTCACCAAACACGATTATGCGCTACCTTGAATTTTTGGCAGCTTTGCAGCACAATCAGGGCCTCAGTTCATCGCATCGACCTTGCCGCAAGCGCCACACCGAGCGACGAAAGAGCGAAGCGATTGAGTTGAGAAGGGCGCACTTACGAGTTGCTATGCAACTCAGCGCGCCGCCAGCTTGGAGGCTGGCGGGAAAGACGGAAACTAGATCGAGGCAACGGGTTGGCGATCTACCATTTGAGCATGAAGCCAGTTTCGCGGGCGGGCGGCCGTAGCGCCGTCGCCTCAATGGCTTATCGTGCCGGGGAGAAGCTGACCAACGAACGCGACGGGATGACGCATGATTTCAGCCGCAAGCAGGGCGTTGAACATGCCGAGATCGTCTTGCCCGAAGGCGTTTCAGCCGATTGGGCGCGGGATCGGTCGGACTTGTGGAACGCCGCCGAGTTTGCCGAGAAGCGCAAGGATGCCCGCGTTGCGCGGGAGTTCGAGATTGCCTTGCCGCATGAGCTATCGGCCGAGCAGCGGCTAGAGGCGGCGCGGGAGATGGCGCAGGAGCTGGCCGACCGCTACGGCGCGGCCGTGGACTTCGCCATTCATGCGCCGCACGAGGCGAGCGACGTTCGCAATCACCATGCCCACATTCTTATGACCACGCGGCAGGTGACGGAGGACGGGCTAGGCGACAAGACCTATCTTGAGCGCGAAAACAAATGGCTGTTGGCGCACGACCTGCCGACGACAGATATGCAGCTCCGCGACCTTCGCCAGCGATGGGAGGGGATCGCCAACGAGCGGCTTGCGATGGCCGGGCTAGATATTCGCATCGACCATCGTTCGCATATGGAGCGCGGGCTAGAGATCGCGCCAACCGAACATATGGGCGTCCATGCCACGCAGATGGAGCGGCGCGGCCTCGACGTATCGCGGGCGCGGCTGGACGAGGAAGCGGCCCGGCGCAATGCCGAGTTGATCCGGGAGAAGCCCGAGCAGGTTCTAACCCTCATCACCGGGGAAAAGAGCGTGTTCGACCGGCACGACGTTGCGCGGGCGCTGCATCGCTACATCAACGACGATCCGCAGGAGTTTCAGAGCGCGTTCGCCAAGGTGATGGCCTCGCCGGCGCTGGTCGAGCTTCAGCCCGAGCGGGCCGACCCGGCAACGGGCGAGATCGAGCTTGCCCGCTATTCGACCCGCGAAATGGTCGAGATCGAATCCGGCATGATCGAGAGCGCGCAGCGGATGCACGGCGCGCATGGTCATGGCGTCGATCGCCGGCATGTCGAGCGCGCCATAGAGCGGCAGGACGCCGCCATTCAGCGCAGCGCCGGCGATGCTTCCGCCCGGTTGTCCGACGAGCAGCGCCGGGCGATCGAGCATATCACCGGGCCGGAGCGGATCGCGGCCGTTGTCGGCTATGCCGGCGCTGGCAAGTCCACCATGCTCGCGGCGGCGCGCGAGGCATGGGAGGCCGAGGGCTATCAGGTCCACGGTGCGGCCTTGTCGGGGAAGGCGGCCGAGGGCTTGGAGGAAAGTTCCGGCATCCAGAGCCGCACCCTCGCGTCATGGTCCCGCGGTTGGGAGAACGACCGCGGCACGATCGGCCGCGGCGACGTGTTCGTGATCGACGAGGCCGGCATGGTCGGGAGCCGCCAGCTCGCCCGCTTCGTTGGCGAGGCCGAGGCGCGCGGGGCGAAGATCGTCCTTGTAGGCGACCATGAGCAGCTACAGGCGATCGGGGCCGGCGCACCGTTCCGGGCGATCACGGAGGAAATCGGCCATGCCGAGCTGTCCGAGATACGCCGGCAGCGCGTGGACTGGCAGCGGGAGGCGTCGGTTGACTTCGCCACGCACCGGACGGCCGAGGGGCTGGCAGCCTATCGGGATCATGGCAATATCAGCTTTGCCGAGACGGCGAGGACGCGCGCGGCCAGATCGTGCGGGATTATCTTGCCGACCGCGACGAGCGCCCGGACGGCACCCGCGTAGCGATGGCGCATCGCCGGGCCGATGTTCGGGCGATCAATGACGCGATCAGGACCGAGCTACAGGACCGGGGCGAGCTGGCGCAGGGCGAGGACGCCGGCGCGCTGACCTTCCAGACCAATGACGGAAAGCGGGAGTTCGCGCCCGGCGACCGCATCGTGTTCTTGGAGAACAACCGCGACCTTGGCGTGAAAAACGGGATGCTTGGCACGGTCGAGCATGTCGAGGAAGGCCGGATCATCGCCACGCTGGACGGCGGCCGGGAGCGTAGCGTTTCCGTGCCGATGGGCGACTATCAGGCGATCGACCACGGCTATGCGACGACGATTCACAAAAATCAGGGTGCGACAGTCGATCGGTCCTATGTGATGGCGTCGGGGACGATGGACCGGCATCTAACCTATGTCGCCATGACCCGGCATCGTGACGGGGTGCAGCTCTACGCGGCACAGGACGAGTTCACCAATGCCGGCCGGCTGGTCGAGCATGGGGCCGCGCCCTATGAGCATGACCCGCAGAAATCCGACAGCTATTTCGTGACGCTGGAAAACGACAAGGGCGAGCAGCGCACCCTATGGGGCGTCGATCTAGAGCGCGCCATGAAGGAGGCCGCGCCGGAGATCGGGGAGAAGATCGGCCTACAGCATGAGGGTTCCACCCCCGTCACCTTGCCGGATGGGACGCAGACGCACCGCAACACATGGAAGGTTCAGGACGCCGGGGAGCTGGCCTATAGCCAGCTAGAGCGCCGCCTGTCCCGGTCGGGCGTGAAAGAAACCACGCTCGATTATACTCGCGACTTTGCCGAGCGGCGCGGGATCGCGGAGCAGATGGGCGTCCGCAGCGAGATCGAGATTCCGGCCGAGCGCGTCGGGCTACGTGCGGAACGGGAGTCGACGGCCGGGGATCATGCTCTTGATCGGAGATCCTCGCAAAAAGTCCGCGCGGATCTCGCGCAGGATCTTCGTGCAGATCCTCGCGAGGATCTCGCCGCCGATCGACAGCAGCGCCAACGGCCATTCGAGGGCCTGAAACTCGCGCGCGGCGCGGCGGCCGAGGGGCCGCAGCAGGACCGCGCCGGCGAGGACGGCCCGCAGATCGATCAGAAACGGCCACAGCAGGCCGAGAAGCAGCGGCGCGGTATGTTCGCCGGCCTCAAGCTCAATGCGCGTCCTGCACCCTCGCAGGAGCGCAGCGAGCGGCCGGAAAGGGAAGGGAGCTTGCGGCAGGCGCCTGCGCCCGACCGGCTGACCGAGCGGGCGCGGGGGCAGTCGCCGCTTGAGCAGGCCGTTGACCGCTATTCGCGAGCCTATCAGTCGATCGACCAGCATCGGCGCGAGGGCTTGCCGGTCCTCGACATGCAGCGGCAGGAAATGCGCGATGCCGGCCAGCAGCTCGACCAGGTGCAGGGCGGCATGAAAGATTTGATGCGCTCGACCCTGCAAAATGATCCGGAGACGGCGCGCGCCATGACCGAGCTTTCCGGCCGGGAGCGTGTCGCGCAGGTCATCGACGGCATGAAGCGCGAGAACGCCGCGCTGCAAGACCCGAATGTCAGGGCCGAGCGGTTCGTGAACCGCTGGCAGGAACTGGACGGCCAGCGCCAGAAACTTCGCGGCTGGCAGCACGACGAGGCGCGGGGCAAGGTCGAAAGCCAGATGAACGGCCTGACCAAGAGCCTTGAGCGTGACCCGCAGGTAGATTCCATCCTGCGCAATCGCCGTCAGGAGCTTGGAATCGGGCAGGAGCTTCGCCGGGGGCAGAGCATCGCCCATCAGTTGCAAGAGGAAATGACACGCGGCCAGCGGCTCAGCCGGGGCATCGGCATGTCAATGTAGGTTAGGGAGTGACCATGACGGAGCTGGACGACGACAGGGAAGGTATCGAGCCGGAAACACTGGACGAGGACGCCGGCGACCCGGCCGCCGCGTTCGACGCGCTACGGCGCACGATCGAGACGCAGGGCGCGCAGATCGGCGCGGAAATGACGGTCATCCGTCGCGGGCTGGAAGCCGCCTTCGACCAGTTCGAGAAGATCGAGCCGCAGGCCGACTACAAGCCCCAGCTCGCCCAGCTCGTGCAGGCGCTCGACAGCGTTGCGCAACGGATGCACGGCGTTGAACAGTCACCCATTCTCCGGCAGGGCGCGCAGCACTATGCGGCGGCGCTTGAGCGCAGCGGCGAGGGCTTGGTGAGGACGGCCGTGCAACAGCTCGAGCGGCAGGCGTCCGACCTCGAGCGCGCCGGCCGGAATCTTTCGGCGCACGTCGCCAGTGCGCGGGAGCGCAAGCGACAAAATTGGTGGCTTGTCGCCGCGTTCGCTCTCGGCCTGATCGTCGGCGCGCTCGTGATGCTGTTTCTTCCGCGCCTGTTGCCGTTCTCGGCCGCGCCGCGTGTCGCCAGTGTCGTCATGGGCGAAAGGCCGTGGCAGGCCGGTATGAGCCTCATGGCGTTCGGCAGCCCGGAAGCATGGCAGCGGGTGGCGTCGGCCGACCAGCTCATTGAGGCGAACAGGGACTCGGTAGCGGCTTGTTGGGAGGCCGCGCGCACGTCCGGAGGATCAGCGTTGCACCATCACCGTGAAAGCGACGGAATGATCGGCGTTTTCACTCGGCAAACAAGTGTAGAGATCACTTAGGCTCCAAGTCACCGTTCGATTAACTGACCATCATCCGTTAGATACATACCATCTGATAGGTAAACTAGCCCATCTTCGTCGGCGGCATCGGAAAGCTCCGCCCATATCTCAGCCATATCCGACAGTTCCAAGCCGAGGGCATTTGCCAAGGATTGCCCTCCTTGCTCGATTTGGGTTTGGCTCAAGCCAGTAAATTCGACGTAGCGCCTGCCATGGAGGTCGCTTGCATGTCGGGCCGACGCCCCAAATGCGGAAAAGATGCTGGCCGCATGTTCGATGAGGCGTTCTTGATTTGGATATGGGGCTTTACTTCTGTCGTCTTCTCCGGCTGTCGCTGTCATAACAGTATAGGATGCTTGGAACCGAACTATTCTCAGAAGCACAAAACTATCTGACGACAAGCAGTATTGAGCCTGACTAGAATCAAATTTGTCCGACGAAGAAATTGTAGCCACAGGGTTTTCTCTTACGTTGCTGCACCTCTGCAAATGCAGGTGGGTGAGTTTTGTCTCGCTCGCTTGCAACAGCGCCTAGCGTCCCTTGTCGGAAAGGTGTCCATCGGGCGATATCCACAGACCATCCGAAAGATAGGCGTCGTCGCGGCCGTCTCCCCCGATCGCGTTATACAACGCATCCGTACGGTGTCCTAGAATAGGGCTGGCGCTCCTCCGGCTAGGTTTTCGATCTGAAATCGAGACGGCCATTTCGAAGAGGCGCTGTTCGGGATCGGAGCGATTGGTGCGTAAGAGGCGGCCGGCAGGATCAATCAACTCTCCTAACCGAGATGGATCAGATATCGAGGAGCGAACGGCTTCATGATCGTGCCCCAGGCTGACGAGATGTTGCGTTAGCCGCCCGAGCGCGCTCCTGGTTTCTTCTTCTGACGGCTCAAAGTCCTTTGTGATCACACGCAAGATTTTACCGCTCTGACCATCAAAAACGACTTGTCCTGCCTGCGATAGGTCGAACCGGCATGTCATGCCGCGAAAAGATTGCAATCCAGAAAGCACCGCAAGAATGCGCGAAAGCGAGGTGTTAATCGGCCAGTTCTCACGTTCGAAGAGCAAGGGTTTGTCGCTCTTCTGTTCAACTACGATCCAGGATCGGTGGTGAGAGGAAGCGAATGTGAGCCGCCCTGCCAGGAATTCGGGCCAAACAGCGGCCATGATCATAACGGCTTCTTGGACCCCGATGTACTGGTCTTCAGTCCATGAGCGGAGCTGCCGAACGAGCGGCCGCTTTTGATGATAATCTAGCGCCGCAGCGGTCAGAATATCGAAATTCGAAGCGACTCCTTGATTGTTACGGTGTTTTTCGAGCCAATTTTGCTCACTGTCGGCTCGATCTCTCATAAGAAGACGACGAGAGACGCCTATAACGTCCTGATTTGATCCGCCGTTGGCGAATTCTTCAATTATGAGCGGATTTCGAAACCCATCCGGAAGCGTGGTAATATAGCTGTTTTCCGGGTTATCCTCATCTTCATATGGAATGCCGAAGTGGCTTCGGAGGTAATTCTCGGCAACCTCATTCGACCGCTTCTTGCGTTCCTCCGGTGTTAGGTCTTGCTCGTCATCATCCCAGAATTCCTCACTATCCTGGTCGTCCTCTTCACCGTGTATTTCATATAATGGCTCGTAGATCGCCTGAAACGGACTGCCGCCAAAACTTGCCAGAAGACCTCTTGGTCGAACGAGAGCCCAAGTAGGGCCATGCGAACCATTCCCGTTCGAAGGCGAGGAATCACAAATTAGCAGTCCTATCCAATCCGCATGACGGAGATAGACCTTTATTACTTCTACGACATCGTTGGTCGTCATATGTCGTGCGTTGACGACATGCAGAAATATTTCGAAGAAAACGCGCTCTTGCACTTCGGACATGTGCCATGGGACGCGATCACCTTTCAAGCGATCCCATTCGGCAACAAACCTGTCCGATATCTCCTTGGCGACGGAAAATATTTCGTCATCACTCATGATCGCCCCTCTCACTAGCTGCCGCTACTTCTCGGCGCGGCCGTATTCGTATTGTTGTCGGATCAGACCAGAGCCGCTTGCGGATCGAGCGGCTTTCCCTTGAAGGGCGCGACGTTGATCTCCCCTTCCCGCTTGCGGGCTTGGGCAATGTCATAGCTGTTCTGCATCCGCATGAGCGTATCCATCGACACGCCGAAAGCCTTTTCGACCCGGAGCGCCATTTCCGGCGAAAGGTGCGCGCGCTCGTTCAGCACGGCCGACAACGCCGCCCTCGTAACACCGAGAACTTGCGCGGCGCTCGTGACCGAAAGGCCAAGCGGCTCGATGATCTCACTTTTGACGAAGCCGCCGGGGTGGGCGGGATTTTTCATACGGATGCCCTGCATCGCACTCATAGCCACCTCCTAGTGGTAATCTTCATAGTCGAGGTCGATGATCTCGATTTCGGTTTGGTCGATCCGGAACGTGATCCGCCAGTTCTTGGTGACGAACAGGCTCCAGGTGCCTTTTCGATCGCCGGTGAGCTGATGGGCCTTCCAGCTCGGGACCGTGCGCAGCTCGTCTTCCCGCTCCATATCTTGGAGGAAGGTGGCGATGCGACGGACTTTCGGCACTACGGCCACCTCCAAGTCGGTGGCGTCATCATCTTCGATGAAGCGGCGTAACCCCTTATGGACCACGTTTCGGATTCTCATGTGCCGTCACTATCAAGCTAAACGTATAGTGTCAAGCGACGCTATACAGTTCATCACCTCATAGCCTTGTCGCGCAAGTCCTAAAACCCGCGACACATCGGCCGCCCCCGGAAAATCAGGGCTTTTCGTGTCGCATGTCTTTGTCGCAAGTGGTAGAAAACTTGCGACATGATTTGCGACAGGGGGAAGCCGTGAGCAGCCGACCAGATTCCGACGCCGGCCGCGTGTTCATCGGCTATGCCCGCGTTTCGACTCGCGGCCAGGACCTCGATGCGCAGCGGGCCGCCCTGGGTGCGGCCGGCTGCGTCCGCATCTTCGAGGAAAAGGCTTCCGGGGCGAAGCGGGATCGGCCCGAGCTGGCGCGGATGCTCGACCATCTGCGTGCCGGCGACGTGGTGACGATCACCAGGCTAGACCGCCTCGCCCGATCGACCGGCGACCTTCTGGCGATCGCGGAGCGGATCAAGGAGGCCGGCGCTGGCCTGCGTTCGCTGGCCGAGCCGTGGGCCGATACCACGACGCCGGCGGGGCGCATGGTGTTGACCGTGTTCGCCGGCATCGCGGATTTCGAGCGCAGCTTGATCGTGGAGCGCACGAGCGCCGGCCGGATCGCGGCGAAAGCCCGAGGCGTGAAGTTCGGCCCCTCCCCTGCCCTGTCGGCCGAGCAGATCGCCCATGCCCGCCAGCTTATCCATGACGACAAGAAGCCGGTGGCGGAAGTCGCCCGGCTCTTGGGCGTGCATCGTGCCACGCTCTACCGGGCGCTTGAGAACGCATTGACGTGAATACGCATTGACGTAACCACGTTTAGTTGCCGGCCCTAGCACTACTTTGGCAGAATAGAATTTCCGTGGTGGCAATGACATCGACAGTGCGGACATCGGATCTGTGCTGTCGATAGAATAAGTGCGTTGATGACGGTTCTTCGCACGGCTGGCAAGGTCGGCTCAGGTGGTCCACGACGAACTCGTCGCTTCTTTTTTTTCCCGCTTTGCAGTCTGCAATCTCTGGTGCTGGAGGAAGGCATAGGCGATCATCGTCATCAGAGCGTGCCGATGTAGCCCTTGCCATGATCGGCCTTCGAAGTGGTCGAGGCCGAGTTCTTCTTTCATCTGCTGATGCGCTTGCTCGCAAACCCATCTCGCCTTGATGGCGGCCGCCAGCACTTTCAACGTCGCATCGGCCGGCAAGTTGGACAGGTAGTATTTGCGCTCGTCGTTTGATCGCCATTCGCCAACCAACCAGGCTTCCTCGCCCGGCATGTGTTGCTGTCCCTTGTCAAGAATGCGTTGCGGCGTGCCGTCGGCGATCCGGACGCGCAATGCTGCAAAGCGTGCCGTCAGGCGGCCCTTTGTGCCACGCCGCCAACTGACCTTCTTCCAGCTTGCCTGCTTCAGGATCGTCTCGGCTGCAACCGACAGAATGTCGGGGATCGGATGTTTGCGTGGGCGACCATGACCGGAGACGGGAAAGATCAATTCGACTTCATGGGGATAGACCTTCTGATGCTTGGGGATGCCGACCGCCCAGGTGAGGCCGCGCCCACTTAGCCCCTGGCGGAAGGCCGCCGACAGGCCGTAGCCTGCGTCAGCCAGCACTGTGCCAAACCGGATGCCAGCCGCGATCAACCGATCAATCTCGGCAAGAGCGATCTCCGGCTTTGTGCGAGATGTCCGCATGGCATCGGGAACCCCGGCCCTGGCCATCCGTTCCGTGTCGCTGGTCCAGCTCTCGGGCAGAAACAGACGCAAGCCAACCGGAACAGGAACCTCGTCTCGGGCAAGCGTCACCGAAACCAGCGTCTGGCAATTTGCCCTCTTTCCCAGCATCGAAGCGTATTGCGGCGCGACACCCACCGAGTGATCGCCCTTCTTCGGCAGACCGGTATCATCGATCACCAGAAATGCACTGGATGCACCAACGATCCTATCCGCCTGTCGCGCAAGCTCGGCCTCAAGAGGAACAGCATCCCAAAGGCCGTCGGAAATGAAATGGTGCAAGCGGTCGTACTGGCCTGGAGCAAACCGTTCCGCCATGGGCTCGATACTCTTGCGGTCACCGGGACCGATTAGCCCCGACACATAGAGGGGGCACATCTGTCGTCGCTTCTTGTGTCCAAGTTTATCCAGAAATGGCTGCAAAAATGCTGAAAGCTCCGTATCCCAATCTGCCATGTCGCGCTCCCGAAAAAGAGAGCACAAATCATCTCAAACCAGCCTTGCCCCAATCTGCCAAAGTAGTGCTAGCGCGGCGAGGACCTCGGCGAAAGGGAAAAGGGTGCTTCCGCACCCCTTTTGACCTCACAAATCCGGGCCTGCCGGCTAACGAATACGCCGCCCCGAGGCATCGAAGAGAAAACTGGTCTTGGCAGAAATCCCCACCGCGATTTCGTCGCCGTAGCGCCCCCCATGGCGGCGCTCTTCCTGCTCGATGATGATCTGCTCGCCGGGCACCGTATGAGCGTAAACATAGCTCGTGTTGCCGAGATGTTCGACGACATCGACATGTGCCGTCAGCTGCGTATCGCCACTGCCTGCGGGCAGGAAATGCTCGGGGCGCACGCCGACCGTCACGGCATCGCCGCCCTGTGGCGGGGTCGCGCAGGCAACCGTCAGCTGCGTATCCGGCCGCGCCTTGAGCGCAACCGTCACCTGTCCACCCTCTGCCTGGCCGATCACCACCGCTGGCAGAAAGTTCATCCGAGGCGAGCCGATGAAGCCAGCAACAAACATGTTGTCGGGATCGTCGTAGAGTGCCAGCGGCGCACCGACCTGCTCGACAATCCCACCGCGCATGACAACGATCTTGTCGGCCAGCGTCATCGCCTCGACCTGGTCATGCGTGACATAGACGATTGTGGCATTGAGCTCCTTGTGCAGCCGGGCGATCTCGACGCGCATATGCACGCGCAGCTCCGCGTCGAGGTTGGATAGCGGCTCGTCGAACAGGAAAACATCCGGTTGACGCACGATCGCCCGACCGATCGCAACGCGCTGGCGCTGACCGCCGGAGAGCGCCTTGGGCTTACGATCCATCAGCGCGTCGAGTTCGAGGATCTTCGCGGCCGCGTTCACCCGTCGCTCGATCTCGTCCTTCGCCATGCCCGCAAAGCGCAGCGCAAAGCCCATGTTTTCGCGTACCGTCATATGCGGGTAGAGCGCATAGGTCTGGAAGACCATGGCGATCCCCCGCTTCGAGGGGTCGACATCGTTCATCACGGTGCCGCCGATGGTCAGTTCACCTGAGGAGATGTCCTCCAGCCCCGCGATCATCCGGAGCAGCGTGGACTTGCCGCAGCCGGAGGGACCGACGAAGACGACGAACTCGCCTGAGGAAACCTCGAGATTAACCCCTTTGATGACTTCGAGCGAGCCGTAGGACTTGCGGATATCGGTGAGCCGGACCTCTGCCATAGAACCCTCTCTCAGGTGACGTTGAACGTGATGCGCTGGGTCCCGAAGGGACGGCAAGTCGCCGACAGCGTCAAGTGACCGGCTTCGTTTCCGGCTTCGACATAGACCCCGACGGCGCCACCCTTGAAGGAGAGAAGCGAGGGGCCGACGATACGGCCCGGGCCTTGCAAGCTGACCTCGACCGGATCATCAAAGAAGCTCAGGACATTGCCGCCCTGATCGAGCGCACGCAGGATCACGCGAACCGTGTCCTTCTCGCCAGCCCTGAGCTCTGTATCATCGGCCGCAATCTCGAGTGTCGTCGGCAGCGGATCGGCCGGCAGATGACGGCGAACCACTTCCTCGCCATTTATAAAGCCAACGAGTTCGCCATCCCGCCAGGTCATGCCCCATTCGCCGAATTCCTCCGGCGTCACCATACTGTGGTCGAGAATGCAAGGTGGATGCGGCAGATGCGGATAGGTCTTGGTATCGGGTTCGATCCGCTTGACGATATGGCCCATGCGGATCTCGACATAGTCGCAATTGGTCAGCACGATCAGCGGCAGCACACCGCCGATATTGCGCTCGCCACGCGCCCAGAAGCTCACCGGCTGCATGACCACGCCACCCTTAGGATCGCCCTGTGAGGCATAGGCGTAACCGGCGAATTTCGGCTCGCGATACATGTCGGTGACGCCGTGATAGCAGATGCGATCCCCGGAGCCGAAATCCTTGTGGGTGTTGTAGTCGAACATGCACCAGCCGGTGGAGCCCGAGATCGACGGGTCGCCGGCGGCCGCATTCAGGATCGCCAGGTGACGGCCGACATGTTCCGCCTGCCGCTGCTCTTGATCGAAGCGTTTGGTCGGATACATGTGCCCGCCATATTCGGTGATCATATAGGGCACCTTGCGATCAAGCCCGGTCACTTCGCGCTGGTCGCGCAGCACCAGGCGCTCGCGATTATGGCCCGGCAGTTCCTCCATGCCGAGAATGAAGTCATTCATCGTGTAGACGTCTTCGAGCAGCTCGCTGTCGGTGATGTAGCGCACGCCGCCCGTCTGGCGGGTGGTGTCGAGCGAGCGAGCCATGGCATTCGTCTCGACATAGAAGTCGTGACTGTCCTGGCTCTCGTTGATGCGCACGCCCCAGATAATGATCGAGGGGTGGTTCCAGTCACGCTCGATCATCCGGCGCACGTTCTGAACGCTCTCCGCCTTCCAGGCATCACCGCCGATATGCTGCCAGCCGGGGATCTCTTCGAAGACCAGCAGGCCGATCTCGTCGCAACGATCGAGGAAGTATTTCGACTGCGGGTAGTGGGAGGTGCGGGCGATGTTGCCGGCGAGATCGAATTTCAGGATATCGGCATCCTTCTCCTGACCGCGCCGGCCCATGGCGTAACCCAGATGCGGCCAGGCCTGGTGGCGGTTGAGGCCACGCAGCTTGACGACGCGTCCATTCAGCTTGAAGCCCTCGATCGTGTATTCGGCAGAACGGAAGCCGAAACGGCTCGTCGTCTCATCGATACCGGCAGCGGTCTCCAGCATAACGGTCAGACGGTAGAGTGCCGGATTGTCGATATCCCAGAGCGTGATGCCCTGAAGTCCGGAAAGGCTAAGCAAAACCTCTGCGCCCGATACGGTCGCCTCGGTCCGCGCGATCTCCTGACCTGCACCATCTTTCAGAACAGCCGTGACCTTGCCGGAAAGCGCCTGATCCGTCGGATTGGAAATCCAGACCTTCGCCGTCACCTGCTTGGCTTCGGCCAGAACATCCGGCGTCTCGATCTTGACGTTCTTGATCGAAACCGGCGCGGTCACCTTCAGCCAGACGTCACGATAGATGCCGGCATAGGTGAGATAGTCGATGACGCCACCGAACGGCGGGATCTCTGGGTTTTCCGAACCGTCGATCTTGACCGTCAGCAGGTTGTCGCCGGCCTTCAAGTGCGGCGTGAGCCGGGCCTCGAACGGCGTATAGCCATCCTTGTGCGCGGTGATCTCAATACCGTTCAGATAGACCACACTGTCGGCCATGGCAGCATCGAAAACCAGCGAGACTTCTTTGCCCTCGAAACGCGGCTCCCAGGCAATCACCTTCTGGTAGGTAAAAGCCTTCTGATAGCTCTTCTCGTCGAAATAGTTGTAGGGCAGCTCGACCGCCGTATGGGGAAGCTGGACCGTCTCGCCCGGCTGCGAAGCCGAGGCGAAAGCCGGCTCAAATCCGGCGCGAAAGATCCAGTCCCGGTTGAAGTTTTCGATAATGCGCATTTCAAAGTCCTATTTCACGGAGCCGAGCATGCCCTGCACGAACTGGCGTTGCATGGCGAAGAAGACGAGGAGAGTGGGAAGGGTGGCGAGGATTGTGCCGATCATCACGGTGCCGTATTCGGGCGAATAAGCAGAGGCGAGCGAGGACACAACGAGCGTGATCGTCTTCGTGTCATTCGACTGCAGCACGATCAGCGGCCAGAGATAATTGTTCCAGTTCAGCATGAAGACGATGACGAAGGCCGCCGCATAGGTGGAGCGCATCACCGGCACGTAGATGTAGAAGAAGATCTGCCACTCCTTCAGCCCATCCACCTTGGCCGCATCGCGAAGCTCGGTCGGGAAGGCCTTCGAGGCCTGGCGGAAATAGAAGATGATGAAGGCAGACGCGATCATCGGCAGCATGATGGCGATATGCGTGTTGAGCAGCCCCGCCTGCCCCATGAGCATGAAGAGCGGGATCATCAGCGCCGCAAACGGCACCATCAGCGTCAAGAGGATAACGGTATAGACCCGCTCGCGGAGCTTCGAGCGGAACATCTCGAAGCCATAACCGGCAAGCGAGGAGACGAGCAGCGTCAGCGCCGTTCCCACGAGCGCGATCTTCACCGAATTCCAGAACACCAGCGGCACATCCACCTGCGCGAAGAAGGACGCGATGTTGTCGAAGAGTGCCGTACCGAAGGTAACCTTCCCGCGGATGATCTGGCTTGTCGTATTGGTCGTCCCGATCACCATCCAGATGAAGGGGAAGATCGAGAGAAAGGCGGCAAGCGACAACACGCTATACTGCACGATGTCAGGCAGGCGGCGACGAAGCGTGGTCATCATTTGCGTTCCCTCGCGGCATAGAATTGCAGGAAGGAGAGAACCGCCACCATCAGCACGATCACGTAGGAGACGGTCGCCGCATAGCTGAAACTCGGCATGAAGCGGAAGGTAAGATTGTAGATGTAAAGCGACAACGTCAGCGTCGAATTGGCCGGACCGCCCGTGCCCTCGGTGAAGTTATAGACCTCGTCGAACAGCTGCAGCGTGCCGATCGTCGAGGTGATCGTTGTGAACAGGATCACCGGCTTCAGCATCGGAATGGTCAGGAAGGCGAAGCGCCCCCAGGACGGCACGCCGTCGATCTTGGCTGCCTCATAGATCGACCGGTCGATGTTCTGAAGCGCCGCCAGATAGAAGATCATGTTGTAGCCGGTCCAGCGCCAGGTGATGGCGATGATGATCAGGACCTTAGCCCAGAAGGGGTCCGTCAGCCAGCCGATCGGCTCGCCGATGATGCCGATCGCCAGCAGCGTGTTGTTCACCACGCCGTCGAGCGAGAACATGCTCTTGAACAGGATGGAATAGGCGACCAGCGACGAAACACAGGGCAGGAAGATCATTGTCCGGAAGAGGCCGGAATAGCGCAGCTTCGGATTGTTCAGCATGGCCGCCAGGATCAGCGCCATGGTGATCATGATCGGCACCTGCACGACGAAGAAGATGACCGTGTTTTGCAGCGCCTGCCAGAAGACCGGGTCGTTCCACAGACGCACGAGGTTTCCCGTGCCGGAAAACTTCAGCATCATGCCGCGACCGGTATAGAGCGACAGGACAAGCGACCGCAGGATCGGGTAGAGCATGAAGACGGAAATCAGCGCGATCGCGGGCGCCACGAACAGCCATCCGTTGACGTCGTAATAGCGCTTCAAGCTGGATCTGGATGTGGTGGCCATGCGGTGTCCCCGAACCCGATCAGTGGTCACTGAACATTTGTATGCGGAAGGGAAGCCGCGCGGCGTTTCCGCCGCACGTCTCCGGGAGGACAGGGACCAGACCCGAAGGCCGAGCCCCTGTGGGATGGGTTTACTGGATCTGGCCGGCAGCCTGATCTTCGATGGCCTTCAGGACCTCATCGACCGGCGTACCCTTGACCAGGGCCGGGAAGTTCGCCGTGACAGCCGTGTCGAGCTCGTTGGTGAAGATGCCGTAATTGACGGCCGGCACCTGGACGAGCCAGTCGGCAAAGTTCTGCCAGACGGTCTGGCCACCGAAGAAGTCATCGGGCTTCTGATAGGCTTCACCCGTGCGGGCGGCGAGCAGGGAGCCGACAGCGCCACGCTCGGTCAGGATCTTCTGATAGAAGTCGAGATCCTTGGCATAGATCTCGTTGAGGAAGTCGATGGCCTCGTCCTTTTCGGCGGAGGCTTCGAGCACATACCAGCTCGATCCGCCAAGGTTCGAGGCTGCCGTGGCCCCCTCGATATTGAGCTTCGGAATGGCCGTCAGCGCCCACTTGCCGGCCTGATCGGGCTGGGACTTGACCGTGCCGGTGATCCACACGCCCCTCAGAACGGAGGCCACATCGCCCGAGGTCAGTGCGCGGATGCCGTCGTTCGAACCGCTGGTCGGCTTGGCAACGCCCTCGTTGACGATCCGCGCCTGGGTTTCGAGCGCTGCCTTCAGCGCGGCATTGCCGGTGATGTTGAGGCTGCCGTCTTCGTTGAAATACCACTGACCGCCGGACTGCATCATGATGCGGATCAGACCGCCATCATTGGCATCGAGTGCCATCATCTCATGGCCGGTCTTGGCCTTCACTTCCTTGCCGATCTCGATGAACCGGTCCCAGGTGAGGTTCTGCATATCCTCAGGCTTGAAGCCAGCCTGCTCGAGATAGTCAGTGCGATAGTAGAGGCCGGTGACGCCGGAATCGAAGGGAACGCCATAGACCTGGCCTTCCAGCGTCATCAGGTCGACCTTGTATTTGGCAAAGCCGGAAAAGTCGATCTTGTCCGTGAGTGCCGCAAAGGAGCCGGGGAAGGACTGCAGATACTTCTGCGCGCCATAGTCTTCGATCAGCACGATATCCGGCAGCGTATCGGTCATGCCGGAAGCCAGACCTGTCTGCAGCTTTTGCTCGACATCGGCCTTGGCAAAGTCGACGATGTTGAAGGTCGTATCAGGATGCTTCGCGGTATAACGCTCAGCGGCTTCCTTCATGATCGCGACGTTGAAGTTCGGGTCCCAGCACCAGATGGTGACTTCGCCGGCAAAGGCCGCCGTGCTGCACAACAGTGCGGCAGCCGTCAGCGCAGCCGAAACGGAGCGCTTGAGCAAGCGAGAATAATCCATGCGTTCCTCCCATTATGACGTTAACCGCGGCAGCCTCATCCCCTGCCTCATCGCCACTATTTCCGAAAATCGGAGGACAGTCAAGAAAATTTTTACTAAATATTTTGTGCATTGCGGTAAGTGTCTGGGATTCCGGAACCTCCCGTCGAAATCCTCTAGGACGCCGATGGCTTCTTTGCGCTCGCTCGCCAGATCATCTCCGTGGGCAAGGTCACATGCTTGGAGTAGTCCCGACCGTTCAGACGCTCGACGAGCAGGTCGACAGCCACTTCACCGATCAACTCACCAGGAATGCGCATGGTCGAAAGAGGCGGCGTCAGGAACTGCGCCACCGGAATATCATTGAAGGCAACAACTGCAATATCGCCCGGGATCGACAGTCCGGCCTCCTGGATCGCCCGATAGGTGCCGATCGCCATGTTGTCATTGGCCGCCACGATCGCATCGGGCCGCACCTCCAGCGCCAGCAGCGACTTGGCCTGCTGGTAGCCTGTCTCGAGCCGCAGATTCTGGCCGAAGCGCTCGCTCTGGCCCAGAGCCAGAAGCTCGGGCCGATAGCGCCCTCGCGCCTCGTGCCATTCGATGAAGGCCTTGCAGCGCTGCTCGCCATGCATCAGCGCATCATTGTCCATCAGTTCATAGCCTCCCACGAAGCCGATGCGCTGGTAGCCGGCGTTTTCCAGACTGTCGAGAATGGTAACGGTCGCCTCACCGAGATCGGCGCGCACGCAATCAAATTGCGGCATGCGCGGATTGTAGTCGGCCATCACCAGATGCGGGCAGACCTTTGCCATGGCCTCGATCTCGGCCTTCGGATGATGCCCGACCACGATGGCTGCCGAGATGCCCGTAAGCATGGCGAGATCAACTGGAACATCCGGATTGAAAACGCGCGCGATCTCGATCTTGTATTCCCGACAGCGCGCCTCGATGCCGAGCCGTACGCCGACATAATAGGGGTCGACCAGTTCCTCATTGGGCGTCAGAAAATGGATGACCGCGATATTTGCCGCCACCTCGGCATGGCTTCCCATGGGGATCGAGAACGGCGACAACTGGGCACTCTTGCGTGCCCGCGGGGTCGCGTAGTTCAGCGCCTCCGCCGTCTCGATGATCGCCTGCCGCTTGCTTTCGGAAATGGACAGCGTCTCGTCGTAGTTCAGCACCCGCGACACCGTGCCCGACGACACGCCGACAGCCTTCGCGATTTCCTTGATCGTCACCACGGCGGCCCGTCCTCCTCCACCTGCCTTCCCGGAAGAAAGTGGTAAACCTCCGGAAAATATTTACTAGGCCAGTCGCACCATGGATACAACCGCTTCCCCCGGATGACAAGCATCTCTCGTTGCGCCAGGGTTGAGCACCTGAGTTGATCCGGGAAACGATTGCGGGCAACTCGTTCACCACTCGCTCTTTTCGCTCACTGAAATCTCACTTCTTTACCATGCCCCTTTGTGGTACATTGGCTTCGGTTGCCGCATACCAAAAAGTTGAGAATAATAAGCCAGACAAGATCGCAAAATGTGGTCACCCGCACACGTGGAGGATATTTCATTGGATCTTCGACAGCTTCGGTACTTCCTTGGTATTTTGGATGCAGGAAGCTTTTCAAAGGCCGCGGAGGTTCTAAGAATTGCCCAACCTTCTCTCAGTCAGCACATGCTCGCTCTTGAGGAAGAACTCGGCGTACGCCTGTTTCTGCGCCATGCCAGAGGCGTAACCGCAACGGAAGGCGGGCGCGTACTTCGAGAGCATGCCTGCGTTATTTTTCAGGAGGTGGAGCGATCGAAACAAGCGCTGCAGGCCATCGCACAATATCCTTCGGGCGAAATCGCACTTGGTCTGCCGACTTCAGCGTGCCGTAGCGTTTGCATGGAAATTATTGCGGAAGCGGCACGCGTCCTTCCAAATGTATCCATTGAAATCGTCGAGGGCTTGTCGGGGAGTTTGAGCGAATGGCTCAATACCGGTCGTCTTGATGTTGCGATGCTCTACGAAAACGGCAAGGACGTTCGTTTTAATAGCAAAGAGATTTTGACAGAGCAGTTAAGGGTCATCGTCAGTCACGACCATCCAGCCGCCCAACAGCAGACAATCTCTTTCAAAGAGGCTATGCAGCTCCCTCTTGTGCTGCCCAGTTGTCGGCACGTTCTTCGCAAACTGCTCGAACAACACGCCTCTGACTTAGGGCTAGAGGTAAAGGTAGCAATGAACTGCGACAGCCTCACAGGCATTCTCGAGCTGGTTCGCAGCGGCTACGCTACAATCTATCCGAGTTTTCCAATGAGAGAGGAAATCTCCCGAGAAGAAATGACAGCGATCAGCATCGTAGATCCCTGTCCGGAATGGCGAATTTCGCTCGCTCAGTCGAGGACGAGCAAGAACGCAAGAGCAGCAGGCGCGGTAGCCGATTTGGTCCAGCAGGTCGCGCTGGACATGGCCGCCAATGGGAGATGGCAGGCCGAGGCCGTTGACGCGCTCCCAACACCGTTGGAAGTACAGAACCACTAGGTTTGACAGAGACGGAATTTGGCACGCGAACCTAGCACTACTTTGGCAGATTGGGGCAAGGCTGGTTTGAGATGATTTGTGCTCTCTTTTTCGGGAGCGCGACATGGCAGATTGGGATACGGAGCTTTCAGCATTTTTGCAGCCATTTCTGGATAAACTTGGACACAAGAAGCGACGACAGATGTGCCCCCTCTATGTGTCGGGGCTAATCGGTCCCGGTGACCGCAAGAGTATCGAGCCCATGGCGGAACGGTTTGCTCCAGGCCAGTACGGGGCTCCGTGGGCATTTCTACATTAATACACGCTAAGGGAATTTGAAGTTGTTTGGATTGAAGCGGTTAGCCCGGATTGGCCTGAAGCGTTCGAGGGGTCGGTCAATTTCGTTCCAGAGGTAGTCGCCGGTGAGCGCGATATGCGCCCATGGTAGTGGTGCGACCTGGGAGAGCAGCTCGTCCGGAATGATAATACCCTGACTGCTGATATAATCGACAGCACGGCTGAGATAGACAGTGTTCCACAGGATGATGGCGTTGACGACGAGGTTAAGACCGGACGCGCGGTAAGCCATGGTTTCGGCGACGCGGTTGCGCAATTCGCCGAGCTGGTGGAGGAAGATGGCGCGTGCGAGAGCATGACGGCTTTCACCCTTGTTGAGGATCGCATGCGATCTGCGGCGCAGTTTCGTATCGAGCAGCCAGTCGCAGATGAAGATCGAGCGTTCTATCCGGCCCATTTCGCGCAGGGCCTGGTTCAGCCGGTTTTGTCGCGGCGACGCTGCCAGCTTCTTGAGGATGACGGAAGGCGGCACCAAACCTGCAGCGATCGAAGCCTTCAGCCGCAAGACCTCATCCCAGTGGTGCTCGACGACATCCATGTTGACGGTTCCAGCGATCAGCGCGTCGAGCGGATCGTAAGCCGGATCGCGATCAATGACAAAGAGCCTGCGATTGCCGAGATTGCGGATACGGGGAATGAGCCTGTAGCCAAAGGCGTGGAACATGGAGAACGTCGTTTCGGTGGCGCCAGCGGTATCGGTTGCGTGCTCATAGATTTCGACGGAGCTTTCGTTGTGAAGGAGGCCGTCGAGAACGTAGGGGGCTTCGCCCTCGGATGCCTGGATCATGCGGGAGAAGAAGGAAGCAAAACGGTTGGACAGGAAGCCATAGATCGACGCCCCCGGTCGCTTGCCGTATTTTGCATTGTAGTCGAGGCTGGCTTCGCCACGCCCGCCAGCCGGAAAGAACTGTCCGTCCGAGGAGGAGATATGGCCGTCACCCCAGATCGCGGCAAAGGGATGGGCCTGCTGCGCATCGACCAGCACGGCGGTCGCCGTGGCGTAGGTTTCCGATCGCATATGCCTGTCCACCATCAGCATCATCTGGTGGATCGTGACGCCGCGTGAGCTTTCCGCCATACGTTCGGCTCCGGCATTGGTGGCGTCGGCAAGGATCGCTGCCATCAGCGCTGCCTCGTCGTTTGCCGTCTCACCGGTACGATAATGCGTGAAGCTGTCGAGGAATTTGGTCCAGCTTTGCACCTCGGCAAGCAGGCTGGTGATCCTGATCCGTGGCACCAGAACATATAGTCGGCGGCTGAGCGCGACGATGCTGTCGCGCTCCTCCTCGCGGATCGGCGAGATCGACAGGCCCTTGTCGGAAATCGCTGCATCCGGAATAGCATTGGCAGCCGCCGCCTTTGCCAGCTCTTTCAGCTTCGCATCGAGCGTGGCGGTCCGTTCTGCTCGCCATTCGGCAAAGCTGTCGGGGAGTGCGAGCCCGAGCCGCCCCTCGGCGCGCATCAGCTCGAAGATCGGCCGAGGCAGAAGATAATCCTCGAAACTGCGCCATGCCGGCTGCCTTCGACCCAGATGTCACCGGCCCTCAGACGCTCTCGCAGGTGAACGAGGACCGCCACTTCCCAGGCGCGCAGGTCGATATCGGCACTGTTCGGGCGCACGCAGCGTCGCCATTTGCGGGTCAGAAAGGCGAGCGGCACCTGCGCCGGCAATTTCCGGCCGCCATAGAGCGCGCGCAGATGGTCCACTGCTACAAGGATCGGATCATCAGCACGAAACGACCGGAACGAGAACGTGCGGAACATCAGTCTGCCCAGCTTGCGCAACGATTTGTGCCGCTTGATGAGCTCGTCGAATTCGTTACTGCGATCAGGGTGGACGACAGATCTGGCTGCCGCCATGCTGGCGACCAATCCGTCCCAGCCGAGGGAGGCTGCGATCGCCGATGCAAGATCGGTTTTGCTCGCACGAGCGGCCAGAAGCGCCTCGCCGAGCTTGAGATGCTCAAGCGCCACCCCATCAAGAACCTCGGCCTCTTTTAGCCGGCGTTCCGTGCGGCCGATCTCGGCCTTGCGGCGGTTGCTCCCAATCATTTTGCAGAACATGTCGATCGTCAGGTCGGTGATCGACGCCTGTCTCTCGATGACGAAGGCGGCCAGCGTGGCGTAGCGACGTTCGGATGTCAGGCGTCGTATCTCCCGGGCATGCAGAATGCGTGCATCCCTGGCGATGATGCCGTAGCGATTGGCATGGATCGTCTTGCGACGGTCGTCGGGAATGGCGGCTGAGCGCAATACCTCGAGGCGGGCGATCAAGCCTTTGAGGTTCTTCAGCTTCGCCCCTTCAGGTGCTTCCGCAATCCAGCCAAGGTGGCTCCGATCGCCGGCCCCGCTCAGCGAGGAGCTGATCAAGCGCCTCGATCGAAGGCTGATCCAGATCCCGGATCAATTCGCGATAGGCTTGTCGACGCGCCGCCGCCCGGCCGGCCAGTGCCAGACGGATCAGCAGCTCCGGCATAGGAACGAGCAACTTTCGTTCCTTCAAGGCTTCGATCACGGCCTT